>DATNDM010000589.1:0-3363 GCA_035553235.1 Pyrinomonadaceae bacterium
GCGCGAAGCACGCGTAAGGACTGCGCTGTGCAATTGTATCGGCTTCGGTTCGAAGAACAGTGCGCTCGTGGTCCGGAAGCATGACTATTAACCAGAGGGCTTTCTCTGTGCAACCTCCGTGTTCTCTGTGGTTAGCAATTCTCAGAACACCACAGAGACACAGAGAACACTGAGGTTGCACAGAGAAGAAGTGGTCCAGGATGATCGAGAAGTTCAAGCAACGCAGCCACAGACTCGAACACATCGACACCGGTAACTACACGGCGGCCGAGTACGAAGATTGTATCGGCGAGCTTCAGCTCGTGAACCGTTGGATGGGCGACGCGCACACTTTGAAGGCGACGTTGCTGCGCGAGGTGGAAGCGCAGCGATTAACTGACTTCTCGCTACTCGACATCGGCGCCGGTTCGGGGGAGCTTTTGCGTGTCGCTGCGACTTGGGCCAGGCAAACTCATCGAGACTTGCGCGCCGTCGGCCTCGATCTGCATCCTCGTATGACGGAATCGATAATCGAAGAGTCCGAGCAATTCGCCGAGATCAGCTCGGTGCGTGGTGACGCGTTGCAGTTGCCGTTTGCTGACGCGGAGTTTGACTATGTGATCTGCTCGCTCTTCACGCATCACTTACTTGACGATCAGGTGGTGCAAGTGCTGCGCGAGATGAGCCGCGTGGCCAAGCGACGAATATTCGTGATCGATTTACATCGTCATCCGGTGGCGTATTTTCTTTACACGACGCTTGGCAAGATCGTTTTGCACAATCGACTGTTGCGACATGACGGTGCGTTGTCGATCCTGCGGAGTTTCAAGAGCTATGAATTGCTCGAGCTGGCGGAACGTGCGGGACTGCGAGATTTTTGGGTGCAGCGTTACTTTCCCTACCGGCTCGTGCTAAGCGCCGCCGCCACGTCCGCTCTTAGCCGCGAAAAAGCAGATAATGCACAAATCGCCGCGTGATTTCGACGTGATTATCGCGGGTGCTGGACCAGCGGGTGCGAGCGCCGCGATACATCTCGCCCGCAATGACGTGCGCGTGTTGCTCGTCGAGCAAAAGAAATTTCCACGCGCGAAACTCTGCGGTGAGTTCATCTCACCCGAATGCCGTCGACACTTCGAAGCACTCGGCGTCGCTGACGCAATGACAAACTCCGCTCCCGCGTCAATCACGGAAACAGTTTTCTACTCGTCTCGCGGACAGCACGTCACGATCCCGAGCAGTTGGTTTGGCGGACCCGCGGCGCTCGGTTTGAGTCGCGCGGTGATGGACGACGTGTTACTCAGAAGAGCACAGCAGTGCGGCGTTGAAGTGATCGAAGGCGCGACGATCACCGAGCCGATTCTCGATAAAGACATCGTGCGTGGCGTCAAACTCAAGCTCAACGGCGACGAGCAGCAACACACGGCGGCGTTAACGATCGACGCCACGGGACGTGCGCGCATCCTCACACGCAAACTTCACAGTGAGCCAAAATCAAAAGCGAAGTTGATCGCTTTCAAAGTGCACTTGCGAAACACGCGCGTCGCGGCCGGTGCGTGCGAGATCTATTTTTACAGAGATGGATACGGCGGTTTGAGCAGCGTCGAGGGCGACATCAGCAATCTCTGCTTCATCATCTCCGCCGAGCAGGTGAAGCGTCTTCATTCTGATCCCGATCGCGTGATGCGCGAGATGGTGATGAAGAACCGCCGCGCAAGATACACGCTCGAGCACGCGGAAACGGAATCCGAGTGGCTCAGCGCTTCGTGGGAACGATTTGGTCGGCAGCAGCCGAGTCCTGCGAAAGGTCTGCTTGCAATTGGCGATTCAGCCGCGTTTATCGATCCTTTTACTGGTAGTGGAATGTTGATGGCGTTCGAAAGCGGCGAACTCGTGGCCGATACGATCAATCGTCATCGCAACGATCTCAACGCGGTAGCGGTCGACTACACCGCAGAGTATCTACGAAAGTTTGACTCTCGCCTGCGGATTTCCGGCTGGCTTCGTCGCGCCGCGTTCAAACCTCGTCTCGCGGGAATTGGTATCGCTCTCTGCGGCGCCAGCAAACACTTCCGCAGCCGCCTCGTCCGCGCAACCCGCTCTTCCTTCAATCCCGCTTAGCAATCCGCGTAAATTCGTGTGAAGTAACTCCTTGCCACGTTGACTCTTTTAGAGTACAAAGGCTGAGCCAGTGCTCGACTCTCAGTCATTGTTGCTATCCCAGGGCACATGACACGGCAAAAGTACTCCCACAATTTACTTGTGACTGCGCGAATTCCAGAGCCGCAAAACACTGAAGGAGAAACGACGATGTTTGTCTCGTTAAAGTCCCGGCTTAACGGATCATTCCAAATCCCCTGTTTGTTGATGGTCCTTCTTCTTTCCGCCCACGTCGCTTTCGGGCAGGCGCAGTCAAACGCCGCCGATCTGCAAGGCACTGTGACAGATCCGACGAACGCGGTTGTGGCTAACGCCACTGTGACGGCTCGCAACCCAGCCACGAACATCTCGAAAAACGCGACCACTAACGACGAAGGCTTCTATCGCATCATCAATCTGCCACCCGGCGACTACGAAGTCACTGTTGAAGCAGCGAACTTCAAGAAAAAGCTGTTTCAAAAAGTGACTGTGACCGTCGGACAACGCGCGGAGCTCAATGTCGCACTTGAGCCCGGACAGATCACGGAAAGCGTGACGATCTCGGATGCGACTTCGGAAGTTGTCGAGACTTCGAAGACCGCGGTCGCGACGACGATCGATCAGCAGCGCATCAACAACCTGCCGATCAACGAACGCAACTATCTCTCGTTCGCACTGACGACTTCGACTGTCGGCCGTGACAACGGACGTCCGATTGGACCAGCGCCCACGACGGGTTTGAACTTTGGCGGCCAGCGCGGCCGCTCGAATCTCGTCCAGGTGGATGGCGCCGACAATACTGACAATTCCGTCAACGCGTCGCGCTCGACAGTTAGTCAGGAAGCAGTACAGGAGTTTCAGGTCGTCACGAATTCGTTTGCGCCGGAGTTTGGACGTTCGGCGGGCGGCGTCGTGAACGTCGTGACCAAGTCAGGCACGAACGACTTGCACGGCAACATCTTCGGCTTTTTGCGACACCGGAGTTTCCAGGCGCGCAATCCGTTTGCGCCGATCGAAGATCCGCCGTTCACCCGGACACAATATGGACTCACTTTGGGTGGTCCGCTGGATAAGGATCGCACGTTCTTCTTCTTCGCGTTCGAACAACGTCGACGCAACGAGTCGGGATTCTTTACCAGCAACGTCGCGCAGGGACTGAATGGTTCGGCAACGATTCCGGTGATTCCCGGGCTCAATCCGATCGCGCGCACGTTCAATAACATCACGCCACAACAGGCGGCGTTCATC
>DATNDM010000590.1:0-2804 GCA_035553235.1 Pyrinomonadaceae bacterium
TTTGCGCCCGGCCTGTCGTCATCAGGCAGAAACGTGCGGCCTTGCGCGGCGTGGGCGCGCAACAGCGGGAACAGGTTCGCCGAAACTGCCATCGTCTGAATGCGCGCGGGCTCATCCTGAATCTTCAGAATGCTGGACGAGTAAACGACCCCCGCGATGTCTTCGAACGAATGGTTCTGTTGTCGCAGGTCGAGCCAGTTGAGATACGAAAGCTCGAAAGGTTCCGGACCCTGCTGCGGATTCACTTCGTTGATCACAAGCAGGCGGTCCGGTTCGGGATAGGGCATGGGACGAAGCAGGACGCCATTCACGACGCTGAATATCGCGGTCGTCGCGGCGATGCCAAGCGCGACAATGATCACAGCGATCGCGGTGAAACCCGGATGCTTCACCAACCCACGAAACGCGAAACGCAGATCGTTAATAATCGAATCCATATCCGTCCTATCCGCGTTACTGCTTTACTCGTACCTGAGCGCGATCAATGGATCCACGCGCGTCGCCCGCCGCGCCGGGAGGTAACACGCAAACACGCCAACTAGCATCAATCCCACTGCAACGCTTACAAAGGTCGCGATATCTGTCGTCGAGACTCCAAACAACAGACTCGACATCAAGCGCGTGAGCGCCAACGCGCCGCCCAAACCAATCACGAGTCCCAACAACACGAGCCGCATTCCCTGGCCCATGAACAACCGCAGCACGTCGCGGTGCCGCGCGCCGAGCGCCATGCGAATGCCGACTTCATGTGTGCGTTGTGAAACTGAATACGCCAGCACGCCGTAAACGCCCGTCACCGCCAGCACGAGCGCGAGCGCCGCGAAGATCGAGAAGAGCACGGCATTGAACCGCCGCGTCGAAGACTCGCGCGCGAGAACGTCGTCGAACGTCGCCACCTCAGCAACCGGCAGGTCCTTGTCAACCGCCTGCACCGCGCGCACGATGCCGGCCGTTAACGCTTTTGGATCACTCGTACTGGTACGAATCGACAGCGTCGCTGTGCGCTGTGGGAAGCGACCCATCGGCGAGTAGATCCTGATCAGCGGTGTGTCTTCAGAACCGAACGCTTTGACCGCCGGAACGATGCCGATGATTTCGTGCCAGGTCGGACTGTCGTACGCGATGTGCTTGCCGACCGCATCTTCATTGGGCCAGAAGCGGCGCGCGAGGTTCTCATCGACGAGGACCACGGGTTTACCTTGTTCGTCTTCGTCCGCAGTGAACGTTCGCCCGCGCAGAATCGGGATCCGCATCGTCTCGAAGTAATCGGGCGTCACGATGGACCAATCGACATTGATGAGCTCGCCCTTTTTCTCCTGACGATAACCTTCGGCTGAAATATCCGTTTGCGAGCCGTCGCCGATGCCGGGCAAAGATCCTGAAAGCGACGCCTTTTGCACACCGGGTTGAGCTTGTACCGTGTCTAACGCCTGGTGAAGCGACCGGCTCAACTCGGCGATATCGCGGCCACGACTACGTGGAAACCTCAACTCCATCGTGAGCACGCCCTTTGGATCGAAGCCGTTATCGGCGCTGAACAACAGCACGAGGCTCTTCACCAGCAATCCCGCGCCAACGAGCAACGCGACAGAAAACGCCACTTCGGCCACCACGAGGCTGCTGCGCAGTCGCTTGCCGCCGCTGTCGGTGGTAGTCGAACTGCTGTCTTTCAATGTGTCTTGTAAGTTTGTTTGAGACGAACGCAACGCGGGCAGCACGCCGAAGAGCAGTCCCGTGAGTAACGATACAGCGACGTTGAAGACGAGCACTCTGCCGCTGAGCTGCACGCCGTTCATGCGTGGCACTGTCTCATGCGCTACTCGTGAAAGCAGCAGCACGGTCCACGACGCGAAGAAGAACCCGAGCGCACCACCAGCGATCGACAACAGCAGACTCTCAATCAACATCTGCCGCACGAGTCTGAATCGCGAAGCACCGAGCGCCGCACGCACGGCGAACTCCTTTCGCCGCGCCGCCGCCCGCGCCAGCAAAAGATTCGCGACGTTCGCACACGCGATCAGCAACACGAGTCCGACTGCCGCGAACAGTATTTTTAACGCCGCGCTGACACGTTTCGTGATGCTGTCCTGAAGCGACACGACGTTCACGACGTTCGCGCCGGCGTTGTGAATCGGATACTGCTGTCGTAACTGTTGCGCGATGCGATTCATCTCGTCGCGCGCCTGATCGATCGTGACGCCAGGTTTCAAACGTGCGATGACGTTGCCGCCGTTGCGCACGTCGCGCTCTTTCCAGTTCAGCGGACCCATGAGGACCCACAACGGCGGCGGGCCCTGATGTACGAAGTCTGCGCGCGTGACGCCGATGACTGTGTGCGGTTTATCGTCAAGCAGGATGGTTTTGCCGACGATGTTTGGATCGCCCGCGAACCGTTGTTGCCAAAACCCATAGCTGATGATGGTGACCGGTGCGGCGCCGGGTTTGTCGTCGTCGGCGTTGAAGTCACGACCGAGCAGCGGCGTCGTGCGCATCACTTTGAAATAGTCAGCGGTGACGATGCGCGCGTCGAGCGATTCGGGCTTGTCGGTGCCGGTGATGTTTACGTTCCAGCCGCGAAATGTCGACATCGATTCGAAAACCGAATTGCGCGCGCGCCAATCGACGAAGTTTGGATACGAGACCTGGCGATTTTTGATTTCCGAACCCGATTCATTCATCCACACGATCCGATCGGGTTCGGCATACGGCAACGGCTGCAACAGCACGGCATTGATGACGCTGAACATCGCGGTGTTCACACCAATCCCCACGGCCAGCATCAACACCGCGAGCACCGTAAACGC
>DATNDM010000591.1:0-3809 GCA_035553235.1 Pyrinomonadaceae bacterium
TCAAAGTCGCTGAGAATCGTCTGTTGTTCAAACAAGCGATGGACGAAGCGGGGCTCGAGATGCCGCGCGGTGGTTTTGCGAAGTCGTGGGAAGAAGCGAAGACGATCGTCACGCAAACCGGTTATCCCGCGATCATCCGCCCGTCGTTTACGCTCGGCGGAACGGGAGGGGGCATTGCTTACAACCCGGAAGAGTTTGAAGAGATCATTCGTGGCGGACTCGCCGCGTCGCCGATTCACGAAGTGTTGATCGAGGAGTCGATACTCGGTTGGAAAGAGTTTGAGCTCGAAGTGATGCGCGACCTTGCAGACAACGTCGTGATCATCTGCTCAATCGAGAACTTCGATCCGATGGGTGTGCACACAGGCGATTCGATCACGGTGGCACCGGCGCAGACGCTGACCGATCGCGAGTACCAGGTGCTGCGCGACATGGCGATTCGCGTCATCAGAAAAGTCGGCGTGGAGACTGGTGGTTCGAATATTCAGTTTGGCGTCAATCCGGAGAACGGTGAAGTTCGCATCATCGAGATGAATCCGCGCGTGTCGCGTTCCTCCGCGCTCGCTTCGAAAGCGACCGGTTTCCCAATCGCGAAGATCGCGGCAAAGCTCGCCGTCGGGTACACGCTCGACGAGATTCCCAACGACATCACCCGCAAAACTCCAGCATCGTTTGAGCCGACGATCGATTACGTCGTCGCAAAGATTCCGAAGTGGGACTTCGAGAAGTTTCGCGAAGCGGAAGACGTGCTCGGAACGCAGATGAAGTCTGTCGGCGAAGTAATGGCGATCGGCCGCACGTTCAAGGAAGCACTCTTCAAAGGACTGCGCTCGCTCGAAGCCGTCAAACCGCTGCGACTCGAAGACATCTCCGATGACGAACTGCAACGCAAGTTAGCGCGGCCGAATTCACAACGCTTCTCCTACATTACTTACGCGCTCCAACACGACTGGCCCATCTCGGAGATCTATCGACTGTCGCGCATCGATCCGTGGTTTCTCGATCAGTTGCAGCAGGTCATGGACATTCAGCGCGACGTCGAAGGAACCAAACTCGAAGACATCCCAGCCGACGAGCTGCGAGCATTCAAGGAAGTCGCGTTATCTGATCGACGTCTCGCGTATTTGACTGACCGTACGGAAGACGAAGTGCGCGAGTATCGCAAGAGCCTCGGGATCGTTCCGGTCTACAAACGCGTCGACACGTGCGGCGCCGAGTTCGAATCGCACACGCCATATCTTTACTCGACTTACGAAACTGAAGACGAAGCTGCGCCGACTGACCGACGCAAGATCATGATTCTCGGTTCGGGTCCGAACCGCATCGGGCAGGGAATCGAGTTTGACTACTGCTGTTGTCACGCGTCGTTTGCGCTGCACGAAGCCGGGTTCGAGACGATCATGGTCAACTGCAATCCCGAGACGGTGTCGACCGACTACGACACTTCTGATCGACTCTATTTCGAGCCGCTCACGTTCGAAGATGTGATGAACATTGTCGACGTCGAGAAACCGGAAGGATTGATCGTTCAGTTTGGTGGTCAGACGCCGCTGAACCTCGCGATGCGTTTGCACAAAGCAGGCGTGAAGGTGATTGGCACTTCGCCTGATTCCATCGATCTCGCTGAAGATCGCAAACGGTTCGGAGCGTTGTTGAAAGAGCTCGGAATTCCGCAGCCTGATAATGGGATGGCGGCATCGGTAGACGAAGCGCGCGAGATCGCGAAGCGGATCGGTTATCCGGTGCTCGTGCGTCCGAGCTATGTGCTCGGCGGACGCGCGATGGCGATCGTTTACGATCAGGAAGCGCTCGAGACGTATGTTCGCAACGCGGTTGGATTCACTCCGGATCGTCCGGTGCTGATCGATAAGTTTTTGGAGCAGGCCGCGGAGTTTGATGTCGATGC
Source organism: Pyrinomonadaceae bacterium (assembly GCA_035553235.1). Lineage (GTDB taxonomy): Bacteria > Acidobacteriota > Blastocatellia > Pyrinomonadales > Pyrinomonadaceae > PSRF01. Next base: position 1,907 of record DATNDM010000591.1, read on the forward strand.
GCTCGCCGATGACACGGCGTGCGTGATTGCCGGTATTCAGGAACACATCGAGGAAGCGGGCATTCACTCCGGCGACTCGTCGTGCGTGTTGCCGCCGGTGCGCATCGATCCGGAGCATCTCGAAACGATGCGTCACTACACGCGCAAGCTCGCGAAGGCGTTGTCAGTCAGCGGGCTGATGAACATTCAGTTCGCGATCAAGGACCATCGCGTGTACGTGCTCGAAGTTAATCCGCGTGCTTCGCGCACAGTGCCGTTTGTGTCGAAAGCGACAGGAGTTCCGATTGCGCGCATCGCCGCGCTCGTGATGGCGGGGCAGAAGCTGAAGGATTTCGGCTTGCCGGAAGAGTTGACGGTCAAGCGTTTCTTCATCAAGTCGCCGGTGTTTCCGTTTGCGAAGTTTCCGGGTGTCGATCCGGTGTTGAGTCCGGAGATGCATTCGACGGGCGAAGTGATGGGCATCGGCGAAACGTTCGGTGAGGCTTACGGCAAAGCGATGCAGGGCGCCGGGCTCAGTCTGCCTGCGGCGGGCAAGGCGTTTCTGAGCGTGAAAGATAGTGACAAAGGTGCGGCGGTTTTGCTGGCGCGCAAGTTGTCGCGACTCGGCTTCACCGTCATCGCGACACTCGGAACATCGGCGCGGCTGGTCGAAGTCGGAATGGACGTCGAGACGGTGTTCAAGGTCAACGAAGGCCGGCCGAACATCGTGGACCATATCAAGAGCGGTGAGATCTCGCTCGTTATCAATACGCCCCTGGGCCGTGCTTCGCACTACGACGAACAGGCAATTCGGCGGGCCGCGTTGCAGTATGGTGTGCCGTGTGTGACGACAATGACGGGCGCGCAGGCGCTGGTCGAAGCGATCGGTTCATATCATGCCGACAGCGTGCCCGACGTCCACTCGCTACAGGATCTGCACGCGATGCGAAGTTCGATGGATGCTGTGTCGTCAGTGTGAGGTTTAGTCTTGGCAATAAATTCTCAGGAAACAATTCGTCGCATACTCGATGAGTGCCGCACGATCGCGGTGGTTGGGCTTTCGTCTGATCCTTCGCGGCCGTCTAACAGCGTTTCGGGATACATGAGGCGGCAGGGTTATCGCGTGATTCCAGTGAACCCGAACGAGACGGCAGTGTTTGGCGAGAAGGCGTTTCCGGATCTTTCCGCGGTGCCGGAGAAGATCGATCTGGTCGATGTGTTTCGGCGGTCAGATGAGGCGGGTAAGGCAGTTGATGAAGCGATCGCTGTCGGTGCCAAGGCCGTGTGGTTGCAGGAAGGTGTTATTGACGACGCGGCGGCGCAGCGCGCTGTGGATGCGGGTTTGCTGGTCGTCATGGATCGCTGCTGGTTGAAAGAACACATACGCGCCCATCGCTGAAGTCAGTTGTAGACAGGATTACAGGATTTACATGATTCGAGCCGTTGTCATTACAGCGAGCGACGCCTGTGCGAGCGGTGAACGTGAAGATACCTCGGGTGCGATGCTGGTCCAACTCCTGCGCGAGCTCGGTGCTGAAATCGTCGACGCGAGAATTCTCTCCGACGATCTCGATCCGTTAGTCGCAGTGTTAACGGAGTTCGCCGATCGTGACGACGTTAAACTCATTGTCACGACTGGCGGGACGGGTCTTGGACCACGCGACAACACACCCGAAGCAACTAAGCGCGTCATCGAACGCGAAGTGCCCGGAATTGCGGAAGCGATCCGAGCCGAGTCGCTCAACGTCACGCCGATGGCAATGATTTCGCGCGGCGTGTGCGGCGTTCGCTCAGGTACGCTGATCGTCAATCTCCCCGGCTCACCCAAAGCTGTCAGGGAAACCTTCGCAGTCATCGCGCCAGTGCTGCCACACGCAATGGATCTACTCGCCGGCAGGACGCGGCATGAAAAGCAATAGCCACT
>DATNDM010000592.1:0-3470 GCA_035553235.1 Pyrinomonadaceae bacterium
TCTACTTCCCAGTGGATAATCCCAACAATCTGCCGCCGGGAATCGGACGCAATTCGTTCCGTGGTCCAAGATATTTCGCCGTGGACCTGAGTCTCGCGAAGCGAACCGGCGTGCCGGCGTTTTTGGGAGAAGGAGCATTTCTTGAGTTCAAGGCAAACTTATTCAACGCCTTCAACAATCTGAATCTCGCTAATTTCGGGTTCTTCTCGCCGCCGATAGACAGCCCGGACTTCGGTCGCGCGCAGAACGCGCTGTCGGGACGTGTGGTAGAGTTACAGGCGCGGTTCAACTTTTAAGCAAATCTTTCACGCCAAGACGCAAAGAACGCAAAGTTAGCTCGACTCTTCTTTGCGCCTTCTTTGCGCTTTGCGTGAAAACAATCCTATGACATCACGACTCTTCCGTTTCACTTGCCTGCTGTTTGTCCTTCTCAGTCTATTTTTTCTTTCCACTTCGCACAGCCAACAACCACGCGACGTCGAACAGCGCGTCAATGCGCTGCTCGCGCAGATGACGCTTGAAGAAAAACTGGGCCAACTCCAACAACTGGACGGCGAAGGCAACGGCAACTTTCGTCCCGAACACCTCGAGTTGATTCGCAAAGGACTGCTCGGCTCGACCCTCGGCGTTCGCGGCGCGCAACGGACCAACGAGGTGCAGCGTGTGGCGATGAACGAGTCGCGGCTGAAGATTCCGGTCTTGTTCGGCTTCGACGTGATTCACGGCTATCGCACGATCTTTCCGATTCCGCTCGGCGAGGCGAGCAGTTGGGATCCGGCGCTGGCGGAACGCTCGGCCGCGGTTGCCGCACAGGAAGCCAACAACGTCGGACTGCGTTGGACCTTCGCGCCGATGGTCGACATCGCGCGCGATCCGCGTTGGGGACGCATCAGTGAAGGCGCGGGTGAAGATCCGTTTCTCGGCGCGGCGTTCGCGCGCGCGCGGGTGCGCGGGTTTCAGGGTGATGACTACGGCGCGGCGGACAAGATCCTCGCGTGTGCGAAACATTTTGTAGCTTACGGGGCCGCGGAAGGTGGTCGTGACTACAACACGGTGGATCTTTCTGAGAACACGCTTCGTGAGGTCTATTTGCCGCCGTTTAAGGCCGCTGTCGATGCTGGTGTCGGGACGTTGATGAGTTCTTTCAATACGATCAACGGTGTTCCGGCGTCTGCGAATGCGTTCACGCTCACGAAGGTGTTGAGAAATGAGTGGAAGTTTGATGGCTTTGTCGTCAGCGATTACACGTCAGTGCGCGAGCTAATCAATCACGGTATCGCCGCGAATGAAGAAGCGGCGGCGGCGGCAGCGCTGAACGCGGGTGTCGACATGGAGATGGTGAGTCGCAGCTATAACCAGTTTGGACCACAGCTCCTGAAGGAAAACAAGCTTACGACCGCGACGATCGACGAAGCGGTGCGACGTATTCTGCGGATCAAGTTTCGTCTCGGACTGTTTGATCGACCTTACACGGATGAGACGCGAGAGCCAACTGCGTTGCTGCGTCCGGAGAGTATTCGTCTTGCTCGAGAAATTGCGGGCCGTTCGATGGTGCTGTTGAAAAACGAGCGCGACACGTTGCCGTTGAATAAAAACGTTGGATCGATCGCCGTCATCGGACCGCTCGCGGACGACCGCCGAGCGCCGCTGGGCTGGTGGGCCGGCGATGGCAAGGAAGAAAACACCGTCACGCCGCTCGCTGGGATCAAAGCGAAAGTGTCAGCGCAAACGCGAGTCGGTTACGCGAAGGGTTGCGACGTTCTCGGCGATTCGACCGCGGGTTTTCAGGAGGCTGTCGATCTCGCGAAAGCGTCTGACGTCGCGATAGTTTTTGTTGGTGAGACCCATGACATGGTTGGTGAAGCCGCTTCATTTTCCACACTCGATCTGCCTGGGCGTCAGATGGAACTCGTGCAGGCGATTCAGGCGACCGGCAAGCCGACGATCGTGGTGCTCGAAAATGGGCGACCATTGTCTGTCGGCTGGATTGCTAACAACGTGCCGGCGATTCTCGAATCGTGGATGGGTGGCAGTCAGGCAGGCAATGCGATCGCCGATATCCTCTTTGGTGAGGTAAATCCTGGTGGCAAGTTGCCGGTGACTGTACCGCGCACAGTGGGCCAGGTTCCGATCTACTACAATCACATGAACACGGGCCGTCCGCCTGAGGCTCAAAACCGTTACACTTCGAAGTACTTCGACGTGCCGTGGACGCCGCTCTATCCGTTTGGCTACGGGCTTAGTTACACCAAGTTCAAGATCGGTCAACCGCAACTCAGCGCCCCGCAGATCACCGCGAACGGAAAGCTCACGGTGAGTGTTGAGGTTGAGAACACAGGTAAGCGGGCCGGCGATGAAGTGGTCCAACTGTACATTCGTGACCTCGTCGCGACGATGACGCGTCCGGTAAAAGAGTTGAAAGGATTTCAGCGCGTGTCGTTGCAGCCCGGTGAGAAGCGTCGCGTCGAGTTCGTGCTTGGGCCGGAGCAGCTCGGGTTTTGGAATCGTGAGATGCGATATGTTGTCGAGCCGGGCGAGTTTCAGGTGATGGTCGGTGCGAATTCCGTCGATGTCCTCGAAGCCAAATTCGAAGTTCGGTAGATCACGAAGAGGCACAAAATACTCAAAAAGTTTTCTTTGTGTTTTTTGTGCCTTCTCGTGGCTGCTTCTGCTTTCCGGCCAGCTCGCGGCGCAATCGTTCGTTGATGATCTACAGCAGCGGTCGTTTCGTTACTTCTGGGAACAAGCCGATCCACACACGGGCCTCGTACCGGATCGCGCGCGCATGGACGGCTCACCTCTCGACGCCAACCATCAGAACGTCGCAAGCATCGCTGCAACTGGTTTTGGTCTGACGTCTCTTTGCATCGCCGCCGATCGTGGCTGGATCTCGAAAGCCGAGGCGCTTGAACGCACACGCAATACCTTACGTTTCTTCGACACGCGCGCCTTCAATCAGCGCGGCTGGTTCTATCACTGGATGGACAGTAAAACTGGAGAGCGACGTTGGAACAGCGAGGTCTCTTCAATCGACACTGCGCTTTTGCTTGCAGGCGTTCTCACGGTGCGCCAGTGTTTCCGCGGTGATCAGGAAATCGCCCGGCTCGCCACTCGCATCTATCAGCGCGTCGACTTTCGCTGGATGCTCAACGGCCATCGTCTGCTCTTGTCACACGGCTGGAAACCCGAATCAGGTTTTTTGCGCGCCCGTTGGGACACATACAGTGAAGACACGATTCTCTACGTACTCGCGATCGGGTCGCCCACACATCCCATTTCACCCGCGGCCTGGTACGCCTTGTGGCGCGACCGTTATCGCTACGAAGGTCACAGCTACTTCACGACGATCGGTGTGCCCTTGTTCATGCACCAATACGCGCACGCCTGGATCGACTATCGCAACCGCCGCGAGATCAAAGGTGACCGCATCGACTATTTTCAAAACTCGATTTCTGCCACGCTCGCGCATC
>DATNDM010000593.1:0-3575 GCA_035553235.1 Pyrinomonadaceae bacterium
AAACGGCCATGGCAGTACTGACAAAACCAGGTCGCCGAGTGTCATTCCCTTCACGCGATTGATCTGCCCGCAAAGCATGTCCGAGATCATGAAGGCCGTGTTCTTGTCGAACTTGCGCAGACCGGCCGGCGACGTGTCGATGGGCAGCGCGATGCGAATCGGCCGCGCAGGCGCGTCCGGATCGAAAAAACCCGCCATTTGAAAATTCTTACTCGGCTCGCTCAACACCGGCGGATCGATTGGGCCACACTCGGGACGCTCGAACACGCAACGAATCACGTACCAGCCTTCGCGCATGTCCATCGGCTGCTGTGCGATCAGCGGGTTGATCGGCACGTCACCGGCAGGAACAGCCGGCAGGGCCTTCTCGATCAGCGCGGCGAAGGCGTCAACTTTATCCAGCAGTTGATCGACGTTCGACGTTTTCGGATTGACCTGCGGCGGCGGAAACTTCGGATCCGCGAGGGGAAAAAGAAACTGCGGCCAGAGCTCTTGAGTTTTATTCTTTGCGCGGTTGTAGGAGGTCTTTACTTTCTCGAGGTTGTCTTCATTCGCGCCACTCTTTACCGCCAACAACGCGTCTTTGAGTGAGGCTTTGACATCGCTAACCTGATAGGACGGCGCCCCGTCGATCAGCGCACTCGCGTTTGCCATGTCGAACGTTATGTTTCCAATCGCGTTGACGAGCGCTTGTTCGTCCGCGTTGAAAGGCGCATCTCCGGCTTCAGGTGGCTGGCTGTTTAAGAGTCGCCACACGCGTGGCTCTTGTTCGATCAGCAGACTCGCAAAGTCGAGCAGGATGTACCACGAACCAGTTTGAATTTGCTCGCGAATCGATTTCAGATTACCCGGCAGTTTGGCCGCAGGCAGCGGGGCCGGAGCCGCAAACGGATCTCCCAGGTTCGTCGGAACCGCGCTGCCCTTAGTCAATGCGTCACCTGAGCCAGCCTGCTCCAGCAATTTCTTCCACGGCTCAGTTACCTTGGACCAGAACAAGTGCATGCGCGCATCGGGCTCAGGAGCGATGGGTTCGACCGGCGCCGGATCGTTCGGCTGCTTTTGAAAACCCGCGGCCATGTACGCTTCACGCCTGCCAACGGGAATCAGTCCCGCCAACAGCTTGCGCGCACGCCCGTCGTCCTGCACGTAAGTCATCGGGAACAGTCCCAACTGCTCTTCGCCTTTGATCAGCGTCTCGCTCTGACTTGACCTCGCAATTCGCCGCCAGAAATTTCCTTTTTGCGTGGTGATGAACGCGTACTCTTCCCACGTGTTCGCATCAAACGGCGGCAGTTGTTGTTTGGTGTCGAGTGGACCAGGCGGAAACATTCGCCGCACGACGAACGTCGCGCGTTCATGGCGTCCGACATTGATTGCGTGATCGGGCAAGCCGACGCGACCACACACGAGCGACGACGCAACGAGATAGAAACGTTGATGCGCGGGTTGATAAAGCTTCAGTTTCTTCTTTGGCGGCGTGGTACTCACCAGTGCGGACACGCCGAGGCCACCGGGAATCAGCGAAGCGTTTTTTGAACGCGCGGCGACGAGCCCGAGGCGATTCATCGTGCGCGCAAACAGCGGCACTTGCGGCAGCGGCGCGGGCGCTTTTCCCGGACCACGCCACGTTTCACCAGCAGCCGCGACGTACTCAACCAGACGCGCTGGATCCTGCTCGAGCACGTCGGCGAAGTCGTTCATGAAAGTGTCTGTCGCGAAGCGCAGGATGGCGGGCTGCCGCAACGCCGTGCGTCGCGCGCCCGCGTCGGCGACACTCGTCGCCAGCGGCCAAAGCGGCGGCGGAGACGCCCATTGAATCTGTTCCTTCGCCATTACTTCACCAGCTGCCCTGTTTCACTCAGCCAAGCCGTCCACAGATTACGCAGAGCTGATTCTGTGTAATCTGTGGGTGGCTTTGCCGTTCACCAGATATTTCCTGCGCCCGGCGTGTACGACGCACTGATCACGCTGTTGCTGATCATCGTGTCGCACTGCACGACGCCGCTGAACTTCGATATGCCCGCATCAACCGTGACGATGCCCGCTGAGACTGCGACCTGCGACGCGTTGATCGTCACCTTCGCCGCGGCCGTGATCGTGATGCCGCTCGTTTCCAACTTCACCGAGTTGCCGTTGCTGTCGACGATCTCGACTGACCCTGGACCATCCTTCATCGTCATCTTCTGGCCGCCGGGCGTTTCGAGAATGAGTTTTTCCTGCCCGTCCTGATCGTCGAGCGTCACCTTCACGCCGTTACGCGAGCGCAGCACTTTTTTGTAGTTGTTGCCGGCGCCGTCCATCGATTCGGGTGGCGAGTCGCTGCCGTTCCACAATCCGCCGATCACGTATGGCCTGCGTGGATCGCCGTTCTCAAACACCACCAGCACTTCGTCGTTGACATCGGGGATGAACCAACTGCCACGATTCTTTCCCGCCATGAACGTCGCGAGACGCGCCCAGTTCTCATACTTCGCCCCTGCTGTATCGGCCGACCACGGCAGCGAAACTTTCACACGACCCTGGCCGTCGGGATCCTTGATGTCCGTAACCAGCGCCGGAAACGCGCCGTACCAACGGCCGCCCAGGCCGCTCGGCACGCGCACATCAAGAATCGTTTCGAATGGTGGTTTGTCTGGCATTTCTATTTCCCGATCCCGAGCCGTTCTGATTTGAATTCCGTCAACAGACCTTTCACCATGTTGAAAACATGCTTCACTTCGACGACGTAGTACTTGCCACTGAAGAGTGGGCCAAGCCCTTGCAGATCGAGTTTCGCGCCGACGCGCAGCTTGGCTTTCGTTTGGGCCACACCGCGTCCGACGACGAAGCGGCGCGCGCTCATCTTGAAAAACGCTTCCGCTTCGTGCCGCGCTTCTTCCTGGTTCAACGGTACGGTGTGCGCCAGCGCTTCCTTGCGCGCGCCGAGTGCGGATTGCAGGATACTGACGCCGCTCGTGTCGCCGTTGAGCTCGCTGCTGATCGCCGATTCAGTTGCTTCATACGTCAGCGCCGACTTGCTCGAGATGTCCCAGCCGTTGACCGCAACGCTCGTCCGTTGCATGGCGAGGTCGGCGAGCACGGTGAAGTCGCGCAACTCGTTGCCATACGTCATCTGTAGATCGGCGCCGTTGCGGCCTGTGTGCGACTTCGCGTTCAGAGTGTTGCCGTCCATCCACACTTCCGCGTCGATCGAACGCGCGCGTTCGCGAATGAACGCGAGGTCGCTTTGATTCACCTGGGCCAACACTTTGTAAGTTGGTCCACTCAGATCGACGCTCGGGCTCAGTCCATGATCGGTCGCGATCTGCTTGATCACGTCCGCGTCAGTAACGTCGGTGAAAGTGCGCGTGCGGCGGTTCATGCGCAGGTCCTGGAACCGATCTTCGGCAAAGACGCTGATCTCCGGTGAGTTGCCTTCCGGAAATCCGGCCTCCAATCCCATGATCTTTCCGCGAAAGAGCGAATCAGATTCGAGCTTGACCTCGAAGTCCTGGCCGAAGTCGAGAATCTTGCGATCGAAGAACAGAAAATTCGGGTTGCTGTTGACTGAGCCCCAATTGCCGAACTTCGCTTCG
>DATNDM010000594.1:0-3146 GCA_035553235.1 Pyrinomonadaceae bacterium
GAAGCTGTTGAAGAATGCTGAGGTCGTGATGAATGATGCGGAGCTGTGGAAAGGGATCGGAGTCGAAGTCAGGAAGCGTGAAACGCTTTCGGAGGCTGCGAAAACGTTGATGAAAAGGATCAAGCGTCAGCTCGATCCTCAGAATATTTTCACCCCGGATTACGCGGATTTTCGAACGGATTAAATCATGAAGAGAATCAAAGTGCTCGTTTTCCTGCTGGTCATCACGCTGAATGTTCCAGTGTCAATTGCGCGCGAGCCGGTAAGGGCGCGGCATGGAATGGTTGCGTCGACGAATCAAGTCGCGTCGCAGGTTGGTGTCGAGATCATGAAGCGCGGTGGAAATGCTGTTGATGCCGCGATTGCGATCGCTTTTGCGCTTGCAGTGACGCATCCTGCGGCGGGCAATCTCGCCGGCGGTGGCTTCATGATGATCCGATTGAAGGATGGGCGAACGACCGCCATCGACTATCGCGAAATGGCGCCCGGCGCCGCGCATCGCGACGTTTATCTCGACAAGAACGGCAACCTGATTGAAGGCGAGGGCGGTTCGCTCGTCGGCTATCGTGCGGCTGGCGTTCCAGGCACGGTGCGCGGCATGGAACTCGCGCTGAAGAAGTATGGCTCCGGCAAACTCACCTGGGCACAACTCCTCGAACCAGCGCGACAACTGGCCGGCCGCGGTTTCGTTGTCACGCACGAACTAGCGGGGTCGCTCTACGGCAACCGCGAGTATCTCGAGAAGTATGCCGAAACGAAACGCATCTATTTAAAGGACGGAAAGTTTTACCAGGAAGGCGAACTCTTCCGACAGCCCGAGCTCGCCGCCACCTTCGCGCGGCTCCAGCGCTTTGGTCCAAACGAGTTTTATCAAGGCGAAACTGCGCGATTGATCGTCGCCGACATGAAACGCAACAACGGGCTCATGACGATGGAGGACCTGCGCGGTTACGTCGCGAAGGAACGGGCGCCGGTGCGCGGTAACTATCGTGGTTACGAGATCATCTCGATGCCGCCGCCTTCGTCGGGCGGCGCCGTGCTGATCCAGATGCTCAACATTCTCGAAGGCTTCGATCTGCAGAAGCTCGAGGCGAATTCGTCCGATCGTTATCACCTGATGGCCGAGGCTATGCGGCGAGCTTTTGCGGATCGCGCGGAGTACATGGGCGACAGCGATTTCGTGAAGGTGCCCGTAGCGGGTTTGATCGACAAGGCATACGCGGCGACGCTGCGCGCCACGATCACGGAGCGTGCGTCGACGAGCGCGGAGGTGCGCGCCGGCCGTCCTGCTGGGTATGAATCGGACGAGACGACGCATTTCACGGTTGTCGATGCTGATGGAAACGCCGTGGCAAACACTTACACACTCAACAACTCTTACGGTTCGGCGGCGGTCGCGAAAGGCACGGGACTGCTTCTGAACGATGAGATGGATGACTTCGCGGCAAAGCCGGGCACGCCAAATCTTTACGGACTGATTCAGGGTGAGCGTAATGCTGTGGCGCCGAAGAAGCGGCCGTTATCGGCGATGACGCCGACCATCGTGCTGCGTAAGGATGGGAGTCTGTGGTTCACGATCGGCAGCCCGGGTGGACCAACGATCATCAATACCGTGCTCTGCGTGATTACTGATGTGATCGATTACGACATGAATATCCAGCAGGCGATCGACTTCCCGCGCATTCATCACCAGTGGTTGCCGGATGAACTCGTCGGCGAACCGTTTGGGCTGTCGGGCGACACGCAAAAGGCACTGGAAGCGCGTGGACACAAGCTCGCGAAGCTGCGTTATCTCGGCGACGCTGAAGGGATCATGATCGAGGAGAAGACGGGCATACGCCTCGGCGCGACCGATCCGCGCCGGAGCGATGGCGCGGCGATTGGTTATTGAGCAGCATTAACGGGATCCATGTAAATCCTGGAAAATCATGTAAGTCTTGTGCAACAAATGCTCTCGACCCTGGCACAACAAGAGGATAAATTGCTGGCTTGCATTCACTGCGGCCTGTGTCTCGAAGCGTGTCCGACTTACGTCATCACCGGCAATGAAAACGATGGGCCACGCGGGCGGATCTACCTGATGAGGGCCGTGGCGGAGGGCCGAATAGAAAAGACCTCGAATGCGTTTGCAACACATATCGATCGGTGTCTCGGCTGTCGCGCGTGCGAGCAGGCGTGCCCGGCGGGTGTCGAGTACGGGCAGTTGCTCGAGGCGAGCCGCGAGGTGCTACTCGAAGCGCAACCGAAGTCGGACCTGGCGAACAGGGCTTTGCGGTTTGTCCTGCAGCACGTGTGGTTGTCGCCATGGCGTTTGCGGATGTTCTTCGGCGCGTCGCGATTGTTTCGCGATCTCGGGCTTGCAAGGCTTTTGTTGAAGAGCGGAGTGTTGTCGAAGCGAGTTGGGTTTGCGGTTGCTTTGCTTGAGAGTTCGAAACAGGTTTTTCCCGCAAAAGCGCAAAGGCGCAAAGAAAGACGCAAAGGTACGAGCGAGGCGAAAGAAGTATTGTTGTTCAAGGGTTGTGTTGGCGAGGGATTGTTTGCGCGTGTGAATCGCGCGACCGAGCGCGTGCTGGGCGCGAATAACTTCGCCGTCAAAGTACCTGCGGGTCAGGTGTGTTGCGGTGCGTTGCACGCGCACGCCGGTGACCTCGCAGGAGCGCGTAAGCTGGCCCGACAGAATATCGCGGCTTTCGATTCCGATGCGCCCATCATCACGAATGCCGGTGGCTGTGGCGCGATGCTCGTGACGTACGGACACCTGTTCGCGAATGATGAAGACCTCGCCGCACGCGCTGCGAGCTTCAGCGCGCGTGTTCGTGACGTCAGCCAGCAACTCGCCACGAACATGCGAACCGTTCCGAACGCTATCGGCCAAAGCGTGACTTACGATACGTCGTGTCACCTGATGTACGGGCAGCGCAGCGGCGAGACTTCGGAACGAATGCTGCGGGCCGTGACCGGTAAAGATTTTGTGGCGCTCAATGGGTCGGAGAGATGTTGCGGCGCAGCGGGCGTCTACAACCTGCTCCAACCCGAGATGTCACAGCGCGTGTTGCGCGAGAAGCTAGACCACATCAAAGAGAGTGGCGCGGGTATAGTCGCCACCGGCAATCCGGGCTGCCAGATGCACATCGGCGCCGGCGCGT
>DATNDM010000595.1:0-3674 GCA_035553235.1 Pyrinomonadaceae bacterium
CCGGTCAAAAGGTAATCGCGCATCTGTTCCGCGACCGTGAACGCGACGCCTTCCTGCGCTTCTTTCGTCGAGGCACCGAGGTGAGGCGTGACGATAACTTGATCGAGTTGCAGCAGCTTGTGATCGGCCGGCGGCGGTTCCAGGCTAAAAACGTCGAGGGCTGCTCCGGCGATGGCGCCGCTCGTTATCGCTTCGTAAAGCGCATCTTCGTCGACGAGACCGCCGCGTGCGCAGTTGATGATCCGCGCGCCTTTCTTCATCTTGCTGAGTGCTTCGCGATCGACGAGGCCACGGGTTTCGGGCGTGAGCGGAGTATGGACCGTGAGAAAATCAGCGCGTGTGTAGACTTCGTCGAGCGGCGCAAGTTCGATTTCCAGATCGCGTGCCTGCTCGGGCGCGATGAACGGATCGTAAGCAACGATCAACATACCCATCGCACGTGCGCGCGAAGCCACGACGCGCCCAATACGACCGAGGCCGACGATTCCAAGCGTCTTGCCTTGAAGCTCGACACCGGTAAACTTCTTGCGGTCCCAACGTCCTGACTTGAGACTGCTGCTCGCCTGCGGGATCGAGCGTGCGAGCGAGATGAGCATCGCGATCGTGTGTTCGGCTGTCGTGATCGTGTTGCCGTCCGGCGCGTTCATCACCACGACGCCGCGAATGGTCGCGGCGGAAACGTCGATGTTGTCGACGCCGACTCCGGCGCGACCGATCACGCGCAGGCTGTTTGCCGCCTCGAGCAGATCCGCAGTGACTTTCGTCTCGCTGCGGACGATCAGTCCTTCACAGTCCTGCAGTGCTGCTTTCAACTCGGAGGGCGCGAGTCCGGGCCGTTTCTCAACATCGAAACCTGAAGCGCGCAGTGGTCCGAGTCCACTTTCACTCACATCATCCGCCACAAAAATTTTTGCTGTCATTGGTGCGGTATATTAGCCACAAAAGGCACAAAAAGCACAAATGAGAAAAATATATAAAACGCACACTGCCCTGAAGTAATATTTTGTGCTTTTTGTGCCTTCTTGCGTCTAAGGAGATCTGAATGGAGATTCTTGTTTATCAATCAGGTATTAACAAGATTATTGAAGGCTTGACCGCAGCTGACCTGCCGGAGTTGCTGAAAGACAAGTCAAACGTGATCTGGGTCGACATGGACGCGCCCACGAGCGAAGACGAACGAGTGCTCCTCGACGTCTTCCATTTTCATCCGCTGACAGTCGAAGACTGCCGCGAGAATCGCCATTATCCGAAGGTCGAAGAGTTTCATAGCTACATCTATTTCATCGTGCATGGCGTCACGGCGAACACCAGCCCCGATCGTTTCACGACGATCGAGCTGGACGGCTTCCTCGGTCCGAACTACGTAATCACCTATCACCACGAAATGTTTCGCAGCATCAACAACGTCAAGCAACAACTGCGCACGACGCCTGTTGCCTGCCAGCGCGGGCCCGCTTTTCTGCTGCACCAGATCCTGGACCAGGTCGTCGATTTCTACTCGCCCGTACTCGACGACTTCGACGAGCGCATCGACAAGCTCGAGGACGACATCTTCACGCTCAAACGTCCTAACAACGAGATCCTTTCGGAGATCATGGACCTGAAGCGCAGTGTGTTGCGGCTTCGACGGATCTCCGGCAAGCAGATGGAGATCCTGCATCGTATGAGCCGTGGCGAGTTTGCGTTGATCCCCGAAGAAATGCGGCCGTTCTATCGCGACGTTTACGATCACCTCGTGCGCGTCGTCGATCTGGCCGAGAATTATCGCGATCTGATTAGCGGGTCGTTGGAAGCTTACCTGTCCGTAGTATCGAATCGTCTGAACGAAATCATGAAAGTCCTGACGATCTTCTCAGCGGTGATGTTGCCGCTAACGTTTATCGCGGGTGTTTACGGCATGAACTTCGATAACATGCCCGAGCTGCATTCGAGGTATGGCTATTATGCGGTTTGGATAATCATGGCCGTTGTGGCGGTGGGCATGTTGATGTTCTTTAAGAGACGCGGCTGGATTGGGCGCTCGAGTGAAGAAGAGAGGCCCAAAGTGTAATCACACCGGATCCGCGTCTTCCAACTCGTCAGAATCGTCGAACGCGCCGTCAGGACTCGGCATCTCCGAATCGTCAGACGTATCGCTCACCCCTGCTTCATTCTCTTCCACGTCTTTCAGTGTGTCTTTGCTGGTTGCGTCTTTTCCAATCGACTCTTTTCGCTCCATGAACTCGCTCCTAGAAAATCTTTAAGATGATCGAGACGATCACGGCCGCATAAACTCCCGCCACCAGATCGTCAAACATTACTCCAGCCCCGCCGTTCAACTCCTGAAGCCTGTTTGCAGGATACGGCTTAACGATGTCGAAAAAGCGAAAAAGAATAAACGAAACGATGACTGCCATCGTGGACCAGCTAGTGAAAAGTGTTAACGGAAATAACGCGATCAACTGGCCTGCGACTTCATCGACAACGACTTTGCCCGGATCTTTTCGTTCTGATAATTCTTCGGTCCGCGTCGCGGCCCACGTTCCTACCGCCGTAACCACAATGATAAAAACCAGGACCACGGCAACCAACGCATTCCCGGCAATCACGCGCGTCAGCAACAAAAAGATCCCGACACCAACTAACGAACCCCACGTCCCGGGAGCGAGCGGCAAATACCCAACGCCACAAGTCGCAATCGATAACGCCAGATAATCAGTGGGCTTCATCCGTGTTATCAGTGGCTGATGATCCTCCCCACGAGGTCGTACTCGTGTCCCTCCGTGATCTCGACGTTCACAAACTCTCCATTTTCGGGCAACACACCATCAGGCACATCGTTAATCAACACGCAGCCATCGATATCCGGCGCCTGCGTCTCCATTCTTCCCTGCCACAGCAGTTCACTCTCCTTCGACTCGCCTTCGAACAACACGCGGACGGTTTCCCCAACGCGCGCGCGGTTGTTGCGCCGCGAGATCTTCGCCTGCGCTTTCATCAGGTTGTTGCGACGGCGCGCGGCCGTGCGCTGCGGAACTTTGTCAGATAAATCAAAAGCAGGCGTGCCTTCTTCGTCTGAGTAAGTGAAGACACCGACGCGATCAAACTCAACACTCTTGATAAAGCTCAGCAACTCCTCGTAATCGTTTTCAGTTTCACCGGGAAAACCGGAGATGAACGTCGTACGCACCGCGATGCCGGGAACGCGCTTTCGTACACGTTCGATCAGTCGTTCCAGACTGCCGCGATTTCCGCCACGTTTCATCAGTTTCAGCACGTTCTGCGACGCGTGCTGCAAAGGCATGTCCAGATACTTCACCGCTTTCGGCTCTTCGGCGAGCACGTCGAGAAAAGCGTCGCTGATGTGCGTCGGATAGGTGTACATCACGCGCACCCACTCGATACCGTCAACATGCGACAGCTCACGCAACAAACGCGCGAGCGCATCCTGTTTGCCGAGATCTTCACCGTAGCGCGAAGAGTCCTGGGCCACGAGGATGATCTCTTTCACACCTTCTTCTGCGAGTTGATGTGCCTCGGCGATGATCGAGCCGAAGCGACGACTGCGGAAATGTCCACGCATCTGCGGAATGAAACAGAAAGCGCAGGGACGGTCGCAGCCTTCCGCAATCTTCACGAATGCGTAGTGCGACGGCGTCGCGAGCACACGCGGCGTCGACTCGTCGTACAAATAG
>DATNDM010000596.1:0-3240 GCA_035553235.1 Pyrinomonadaceae bacterium
CCAACGAGTCTGTCGTCTCGCGCGCGTAGATTGCCTCGAAGCCGCCCTGCAAATTCGCTGACGACTTGCCCGCGCGAATGGCGAAGTCTGAGAGGTTCGACATCGCAATCGCGGGTTCTGGTCCCTGCAACACACGCGGCATTGTCTTCGTGATCGACACTGCGCGGAAAAGCGACTCGTCAGGATCCTTCCTGCTGCTCAGATAACGATTCAGCCAACCAGCGCTGGTCGACTTCACACCCGGCGTCGCCGACTCCATGTAATCCTGCGCGTCGAAGTGTGAACGCGTGTTGTCGGGCGAGCCGGAAGCATGAATGATCGCGAGGCGCTTCGAGTCCCAAAGTGGTTTGAACGCGCTCATCGACGGATGCAGACCGAAGAAACCGTCGAGATCGATCGCGGCCTCGGCATTGCCCGTCTCAGGTTTCGGAATCCCGATCGAGGGCCGCGACGAGTAGTAATTCGATTCACCAAACGGCACCACGACATTGAGGCCATCGACTGCGCCGCGCTGAAAGATTGCAATCAGCGTTTTGCGCTTACCGCCAGTGAGCGCGTTGCCGAGCACGATGCGCTCGAGAAACGACGGCGCGGAAAGCGACATGCCGACACTTGCCAGCGCGATGCCGCCTGATTTGAGAAAAAATCTGCGGTTCATATCTTGTGCACCTGTTTAGCCACAAAGAAGCACAAACAGCTCAGATTAGCAGAAACTAATTTGTGCTCTTGTGTCCATTATCTTTCACTGCCTCTGAAATTCCGGCGTCCCGAGGATCAACCCGACGACCTTCGTCGCCGGATCAGACGGCTCCAACTGCTTCAACAACGCCTCGCGTGTCGCCGCTGAGATGTCTCCAGCCAAAAGAGTCTTCAAGTAATCGTCCATCACCTTCGCCTGCTCGCCATTCGTCTTTGCGAGACTGACTTGCGTCCCTGGAACACGGTTGCTTGCGAGCGCGAGTCCGAAGTTCATTCGCTCGAGCAAGCCGCCCGTGTTAACCCAGCTCTCAGCCGCATCGGAATAACCGTTCGGCGTCTGAAACCCATAGAGCGGTTCGCCCATACGGGCAATCCACTGGTGCGTGCCTGGTCCACCATTCGTATCCCCGCCGAGCGCTCTGATCGCGGTGATCACGAGTTCGTACGGGCGCTTGATCTTCACGCGATATGCTTCAGTCGAGTTGAACTCCTTCGAGAAGAAGATCGTCTTCAGCATTTCGCGAATATCGCCGTCGCTCTTTGTGAACGTTGCGGCCACTCGATCGACAAGGCCCTGTGGCGGCGTATCGGAAACGAAATGACGCACGAGCTTGGTCGCGATGAACTTTGCGGTCGACGGATGATGGGCGAGGATATCGAGCACCGTCAGCCCGTCTTTGATGCCGCCGCCGGCCGGAATCTTGTGGCCCAACACCGTCTTCTCGCCATCGTCATGCACGCGCGCGTTGAAGAAGAAGGTGCCGGCATTCCGGCGACCCGCTTCACCCATCATCGCGTTCATAGCCGCGGCGCCGCCGCGCGGTTGAAAGATGGTCCAACCAGTGAAGCAGCGCGCGACTTCCTGCACATCCTTTTGCGTGTAACCGCCGTCGACGCCGAGTGTGTGCAACTCCATCAGTTCGCGCGCGTAGTTTTCGTTGATGCCACGTCGTTGTTGTTGAGGCCGCGGCGGGGCTGGTTGCTGCGGCCGCATGTTCGGCTCACGTTCCATCGCGATGTCACGACGCCGGCGGCCACCGCCGAGCAAATCGAGTAACGGCCGGCGCGCGTTGGGTCTCTGTCCCACGTTGCGATTCGCGTTCGGACTCACGCTCTGAAAGTTGTCGAGGTAAAACAGCATCGCCGGACTCTGCGCCGTGGCTTCCAGCAACGTCGAAAACTTCCCGAGCGCATTGGGACGAATCGTGTCGCGATCCCACGCCGGCAGTAACCAACGGTCTGCGCCCTTGTTGGCGAAGATGTTGAAGTGGTTGGTCCAAAAGTCGACCATCACTTCCTGAAGCTGTCGTTCGCTATAAACCGCACGGACAATTCGAGACGCCTGCAACTCGTCAATGATGCGTTGCGGCCGTTGCAGTCCATTCTCGCGGTAGTACTCCTGGATCGCCTGGCGATTCTTTTCGTTATCGAGCGGATTCGCGGGCGGCTGGTTTTGATTGTTCTTCGCCGCCGCGTCGTCGGACATTTCAGCAGGCAACTTGCCACGCGCCTGAAGCTGCCGCAGCAGTTGGCCGGGTTGCGGATACTTCTCGTAGAGCTCCGCGGTCGTCATGCTCAAGACTGACAACTCGCGGACCTTATTCTCAGCGACTGTATCGGGAATCTTCTCGGGATTGAGCTGCTGTTCGATGTACTTCTCGACGCCCATTGCCTTGACGCGCTCGACGTCGCCCGGGCGCGCGCCGAAACCGAGCCGGTTCAGGACGTGAATAATGCGCTGGTCTTCAGTTAATGATTGAGATTTCGGATGCTTTTGAGCTAAGACCAGCGGCTGCGTCAGGACGATTAGTAATATAAAGGCAAGCGTCTTTCTCATGTTCCCTTAGACGCGAGACTTAGGCAGTTGGTCGAAATAAGGCCGCGGATTTTCGCGGATAAACGCGGATCAAGCCTTTCCTTACTATGTCTGATCCGCGTTCATCGGCGAAAGGCCGCGGCTAAAAGTTACCGTGTCTGCGGGCGCGGATAGGTCGCGGGGCTCTTGTTTCCGTCCTTATCCACCGCCCGGACGCCGAAGAAGTAATTGTCTTTCGACATCCCCTTCATCGTGAAACTCGTCACGTTTCCGACCGGCTTCGAGTTAGTCCACTCAGCTTCCGTCGTCTCGCGCCAAACGATCTCATAACCAGCCAAATCGGGCTCTTTGTTCGCGTCCCAGCGCAACTCGGTGTCGTTCGACAACCGCTGCGCGAGGATCGTCACGCCCTTCGGTCGCGAAGGGGCCCACGCAAGCGCCGCCAGCGAAGCCGCGTTCACGCGCGCCACATTCGCCGCGTACGCAAAATCGACAAACTCCGGCAGGTCGCCAAACTGCACGCCATTTTCGACCCGTACGTTCTGATGCTGGTGCCTGAACTCCTCGTTTACTTCCGTGAACCGCACCGCCGGATAACCGCGCTCGAGAAACGGAATGTGATCGCCGACGCGCCCGTAACGATCGCGACGGTAAATCATGATGACTTTGAACTGCGGCACGAACTCGTCGCCTATCTCTTTGACAAAGCGCGCCAGTTGTCGCGA
>DATNDM010000597.1:0-3394 GCA_035553235.1 Pyrinomonadaceae bacterium
CGAGGAGACTTCCGAAGTTCAAACTGGTAAGGACGCTGTCGGAAGTCTCTCTTCGTCGCGTTGTCCGTTTACCTTGCCAGTCAGCAACTCTTGTTGCTTACCGAAGGAGCGGACATATTTGGCGTGACAATGCCACGAACGGCGTGATGAATTTGGAGAAGACGACTAGAGTGCCCATTTGGGAACTTGTTCCGGGTCGTAAACGAGGAATAGGCCCGTCTTAATGGCGTTATGGAGATGTTGATAAAGTCTATTGTCGTTTCTAAGAATCGAAGTAAGAGCGCGTTCATAACTGCTCAAGACAGCTTTTCGCGCTCGTTCAGCGGTATCGTGCGATTTGCGACTGCGACCTCCCAAACCCGTATCCGACACGATTTGCCTACGAATGAAATTGATCTCATTCTCCAACTCCTCGATCCGCGCTGAGTTGTTCACGGCTTTTGCGAGCTCGAGAGCATTTTCCAGACGTTTCAGCTCATCCTTGTACTGCTTCAGTGCCTTTGCATCGATATTGGACCCTGCGTGGCCGAGACCGAGGTTCACTTCATACTCATCGGGAGAAAGATCGGGCTTTGCCGCAGTGCCGGGTGCTGCTGGATTGACGATGGCGGTGAGTTCGAACACCGTGAAGTGCTTACGCGGATCGCGTAGCAGGTGGGCGATGTAGTGCAGGCCTTTTGCGTCTTTCAGAAGAAACTCGGGGCCTTCATAAGAGATTTGCCAGTAGTCGCCTGTTCTGCGAAACACATATTGATTCACAGTTGATGCGGCTGGGTTGTGGCCGTTCCCATGTGGCTCACCGTGTGGATAAAAGTCAGTGATCGGCGGTAGCTGCTGAGTTGTGACGACTCTTTGCAAATCGCTTCCCGTCAAAGAACCGGTTAGTGCACGCCTGCCGGCTGCTTTGATAACCTGCATCAACTCTTTGGTGTTCCCGGGCCAGTCATAACCTTTTATCCATTCCTTAGCGTCCTCCGAAAGAGTCAAGCCGGTTACGCTTTCACCGGCGAGCATTTTGGCGAGCGAAACTGCGTCAGCGCGGCGCTCGCGCAGCGGCGCGATATGTAGTTGTTCGTCTTTCAGCAGAAAATAAAGGCCACTATGAAAGGCTCCTTTACGATTTAGTTCTTCCAGGTTCCTGCCGCTCGCAGTGCAAACAGTCAGCAGGGCGTTGAAGTCGAGCGTCTGAATTCTTTCGCCTGCTGCGCTGATTCTTCGGTCTTTAATGAGGTGATACAGCAGTCCCTGATGATAAAGCGTCAGCTTGTCGACCTCGTCGACAAAGAGCGTTCCTCCGTCCGACTCTTCAACGCGGTCCAGAAGCTGTCTTTCGAAATCACCGACGGGAATTGACGAACAGTCAATAACAACAAAGGCGCCTTCGACCCCGAGTGTTTTCAGCCGCACTTCGTGAATCAACCGAGCGACAACCTCACGGCCCGTACCCTTCTCGCCGGTAATCAGAACGGTTTCAATCTCTGCATTCCGTCCGAAACGTCTCGCCTCGGTACGGATGCTTTCCATTTGCGGAGTAGTGGAGTTAACGATGGTGTGAGCATCAGGAATGATTTCATAGATTGAGTCGCCCCAGTATTTCCAATCACGCTGGGCTATGGCCATGAAAAGGGCCCATTGAAAAATGTCGGGAGCGAGCTTGTCTGCCGGCCAGGTCGATCGATTTCGGCAGTTCCATTCGGTTTTATCGTAATACTTCAGCCAGGCCGTTTTGCTGGCTTGATATGCGAGGAGAGTGTCGCGCTCGTCACCTGTGAGGCATTCCGACATTAGAATCAACTTCAGATCGGACATGCTATCGCCGCAATCGAGCCGGCGCGCGATCGTGTGAGCGATGCGGAGACCGCCGTGGTCCACTCTCTCATCTGCCAGGGCTCTTTCGGTATAGATAGATTGCCAACACTCCCAGACCTTGTTGTCGTAACTGAATTCGCCGAGCTCGAGTTCGGTCTCGGGAACAGTCTCGGTGAGTGAGCCGCTCGGGAATGGCATGTAAACGTCAGAAATGATGATGTCCCACGGAGGTTGCCCCGCCGGCGCCAGCCGCAGTCGTTCCGCGACGAAATATGCGTTATTCGTTAACTCGATCTGGAGTTGGTTATGGTTCAGCAGCGACGATCGAATCTCTTTCAGCTTACTGGCGGTTTGGGCTGCAAATTCAAGTTCGTTATCAACAATAAGGACTCTACAAATCCTCTCTTCGGTCATATTCGAGCTCCACGAATAAGAACGCCGGAAGAAAAAGGCGCCACCAAAACGAGTCTTTGCGGGGAGCGCCATCCCCTTTCATTTGAACTTCACTCACAGGGCCGCCAGTTCGCGGTCGAGCCGTGCCGACGCAGGCTGGCCCATTTGTATATGCAGAATGCGGGCTCGCATTACAGCCAGCCCGGTAGAGATTTCAGATCTGATACCCGTACCGGCTATCACCGTGAGAATGAGAGAAGGGGTTCAATCCAGGTCATCGCGATTTTTTTGGCTGGTTTGACGACAGTAGAGGATCCCCTCACGTGGCTCGGGTTGTTGACGCCATACAACAGGTCTCATACTCTGTTGGCTCAATTTCGAATCCCTGCGCGGGTAAAAAAACAAAACATGCGATGAAGCGACTAATAATCTTTGTCTTCTCTTGCGTGGCGCTCCTGGGCGCGAGCTGTTCGCGGTTTCACAATGCGCCGACTCAGTCGAAAGATGCACGCTACGTCGTCATTTCACCGATCTACAACGAGATCATCTGGGCGTTGGGAGCACAGAATACGGTGGTCGGTATCGATCTTTCCACCACGTATCCGCCCGAAGTTAAGAACGTCCAAACAGTCGGCTACCATCGCGCGCTGAGTGCGGAGGGCATTCTCTCGCTGCATCCGACGGCCATTATTCACGACAACAACATTGGCCCGCCGCAAGTAGTGCAACAACTTCAGCAACTGAACATCCCGATGAAGACGTTCGCCGCCAAGAACGATTCCTTCGACGGGACCAAAGCGTTGATTCGCGAGATGGGCGCCTACTTCCATAAAGAATCGCGCGCTGAAGAACTTTGCAACACGATGGATACGCAACGCGCCGCGTCGCTCGAAAAGGTGAAGCAATACACGGATCATCCACGCGTGGCCGTCATTCATTTCGGACGCGCGTCGAACGTGTATCTCGTTGTGGCCAAAGGCAGCGGCGGCGATGGCGGCGGCGTCAGTCAGATGATCGAACTCGCGGGCGGTGAGATGGCCGTCGAGAACGCAGGTCGAGGCATGCAGCGCATGGAGTCGCCGGAGATCATCGCGAAAGCGAACCCTGACGTCGTTTTGATGACCGACTACGGTTACGATCGTCTCAACGGCTCGATGGATCAGATCAAAGCGTTGCCCGGAGTCGCCACGTC
>DATNDM010000598.1:0-3689 GCA_035553235.1 Pyrinomonadaceae bacterium
GCATGCTTTACGCACGCGTGCTTCGCTGTCCACACGCACACGCGCGCGTCACGAAGCTCGACACTGAGGCAGCTGCGAAAATTCCGGGTGTGAAAGCCATCATCCCGGCGCCGCTCGCTGAAGTTCGCTTTGCGGGCGCGCCGGTTGCCGCCGTTGCCACCACCACTCCCGAGATCGCGGGCGACGCACTGCGTGCGATCAAAGTGACGTACGAAGTGCTGCCCCACGTGGTCCATGCGCACGTCGCCATTCGACCCGAGGCGCCGAAAGTAGTCGCCGAGGAAAACAATCTTCAGGAAAAAGGCAAGAACGGCGATCCGCAAAAAGCTGACGCAGCCTTCGCGAACGCCGATGCGATCGTCGAGGGCGAATACATCACGCCGCGCATTCATCACACGTGTCTCGAAACGCACGGCATGGTCGTCGATTATCGCGGCGGCGACTCCGCGACGATCTACGCGTCAACGCAGGGCACATTCACGATCCATGAGGACGCCGCGAAAGAGTTGGAACTGCCTGCGAATGCCGTGACAACGACCGTCGAACACATGGGTGGCGGCTTCGGATCGAAGTTTGGCCTCGGACTCGAAGGCATGCTCGCGTGCCGGCTCTCGAAACAAACGAAGACGCCGGTGAAGTTGATGTTCACGCGCTACGACGAGTTTGTCATGGCCGGCAATCGTTCCGGCTCGTGGCAAAAATTGAAAGCGGGCGTGAAGAAAGACGGCACGATCATCGCGCTGCAGGCGCGCCAGTATCGACTCGGCGGGCTTGGTCCAGGTTCGCAGGCAGGCCAGCCGTACATCTACACTATGGGCGACACGTATCGCGAGGTCTATGCGCTGCACACGAACGAAGATTCGTCGATTGCGATGCGCGCGCCGGGTCATCCGCAGGCGTCGTTTGCGGTTGAGTCGCTCGTGGACGAACTCGCCTGGAAGATCAAGATGGATCCGGTTGAGTTTCGGAAGAAGAACCTGCGCGACGAGGTTTATCACCGGCAGTTGGACCGTGCGGCTCGCGAGATTGGCTGGTCCAGAAGAAACCCGGTCGCGGGCGGAAATGCTGGTCCATTGAAGCGCGGAATGGGTTGCGCGGTCGGCACGTGGGGCGGCGGCGGCAACAACCAGTGCAAAGTCGACGTGACGATCGCGCGCGACGGTTCGGTGGTCGTGGCAGTGGGCACGCAGGATCTCGGCACCGGAACGCGAACGTACACGAGAGCGATCGTCGCGGAAGAGCTCGGTCTGGGGATCAAAGACGTCAAAGAGCGCATCGGCAATTCGAAACTCGGCGCGGCGAATCCGTCTGGTGGTTCGACTACCGCGCCGTCGTTGTCGCCATCGGTGAAAGACGCGGCAATCAAAGCGCGCATGTTGATGGCGGAGCGCGTCGCGCCGCTGCTCGGGAATCCCAAGCCGGAAGAAGTCGTGTTCGCTGATGGGAAGGTTTCGGCGAACGGGAAGACGTTGTCGTGGCAACAAGCGGTCGCCGCGTTACCGGCGGCCGGCATCACCTCGCATGGCGAGTGGCGCTCGGACTTGCAGGCACGGGGCGTGCACGGCGTCTGTTTCGCTGAAGTCGAAGTAGATGTTGAGACAGGTCATGTAAAACCGATCAAGATGGTCCATATTCAGGATGGCGGCTTGCCGCTGAATCGTTTGACGATGGAGAGCCAGATCAACGGCGGCATGATCCAGTCGCTGGGCATGGCGCTTTGGGAAGGTCGCGTGATGGACGCGCAGCTCGGCATGATGCTGAATCCCGGGTTTGGCGATTACAAGTTGCCGGGCAGTCTCGAGATGCCGGAAATGGTGCCGCTGATCGACGATGACGATAAACGCGAGGCGGTGATCGGTATCGCGGAGGGCTGCATTATTCCGGCGGCGGGCGCGCTTGCGAATGCGGTGTTCAACGCGAGCGGCGTGCGTGTGCGTGAGTTGCCGATCACGCCCGATAAAATCCTGATGGGACTTACGAACACGAATGTTATTAGCCGCGGATAAACGCGGATTCTCGCGGATCAGAGGAAACAAATGAAAGCGTTTGAATGGACGAATCCAACCAACGTCAATGAAGCGGTGAAGATGCTCGCGATCGGTGCGCCTGGTGATATCGACGAGGCGCCGCGTCCGATTGCGGGCGGTCAGGATCTGCTGACGACGATGAAAGACTACACGTCGCGGCCGGTGCGCGTCGTGAATCTGAAGAATATTCGCGGGCTGAATCAGATCACGATGAATGCGCGCGGGCTGACGATCGGCGCACTCGTAACGTTGAGTGAACTCGAAGAGCATGCTGGTGTGCGCAAGAGTTTTCCGGGGCTTGCGGAGGCCGCGCATTCGATCGCAACGCCGCAGATTCGTAATCTCGGAACGGTTGGTGGAAATCTTTGCCAGCGTCCGCGTTGCTGGTACTTCCGGCTCGAGGAAGTCAACTGTTTGAAGAAGGGCGGCTCGGAGTGTTACGCCGCGCAGGGCGAGAACAAGTACAACGCGATCATCGGTGGTGGTCCGTCGTACATCGTCCATCCTTCTGATCTCGCGCCGATGTTGCTCGCGCTTGGTGCGTCCGTGAACGTTGTCGGTACGGGCGGGAGGCGCGTGATTCCGCTGGACAAGTTTTTCACGCTGCCATCGGAGGGGAATATTCGACGCGAGAACGTTTTAAAAAATGACGACATCATCACGGAGATCGTCGTGCCGGCGTCGCCGATTGCCGCGCGCTCGACTTACTTGAAGTTCAAAGAACGTGAGTCGCTCGACTTCGCGCTTGCGTCAGCGGCGGTGGCTGTGCAGACAAACGGGAAGACGGTGCGTGACGCGCGGATCGTTTTAGGTGGGGTGGCGCCGATACCCTGGCGCGTGCCCGCGGCGGAGAAGTTTGTGATTGGCAAGAGCCTGACGCCGGACGTGCTGGCCCAGGCTGCGAAGATCGCGCTGGCCGATGCGCGGCCGCTCGAAAAGAATGCGTACAAAGTGCCGCTCGCGCAGACGCTCGTGCGCCGTGCGTTGGCGAAGGCGGCTTCTGTTTAGAGTCAGTCGTGCTTCTCTGTGCAACCTCTGTGTTCTCCGTGGTTGTTTTTACGAACATTTCTTAACCACAGAGGCACAGAGGACACAGAGATTGCACAGAGAAGAAGTTCGATAGGGACTTTCGGCAAAGTAAGTCAGTTGTTTACAGGATTTTCAGGAGAGTTCTGATGGCAAACGAATCAGTCGAACCATTGCAATCACCATTTTGCGGGTCGTTGCGTTCGAAGAAGTACTTCATGCTCGATCGGCTCGCGTCGAGCGCGGACGAGTATCTCGATGCGGCAAACCACGTCTGGTGCTGCGAGACGCAGGAAGTGATCGGGCCTGACAATCGGCGCGTCGATCCGGAGCGCTGCGGTCCGGGCCGGGCGTGCTACACATCCGCACTCAAATCCGTATAATCTGTGATTAAGATTTTCTGGAGGTAAGATGATGCGCAAAGGATTGTTTATTGTCGCAGCGATGATCGTGGCAACGAGCGCGATGGTGTTCAGCTCGCAAGCGGAGAATGTGAGTCTTCGTGGTGATTACGTCGAAGTGCGTACGGCCAGTGTGTTTGCCGGCGCCTGTCACTACAACGGCGAAGTCGTCACCACGGGGCGCGACGCGATGATGGCGTGGAATGTTACTTCCGGAAAGTGGCAGGGCGTTGAT
>DATNDM010000599.1:0-9401 GCA_035553235.1 Pyrinomonadaceae bacterium
CGAGCGAGCGTCCGGTCTTCTGCTTCAGTTCGCCGATCCATTTCTGCGTCATGAGGACGCCTGGATGGACGCTGTAGATCGATTTCTTGCGAGGAGTGGACATACGATCTCCTTTCACGAACAAAGCCATCCACAGATTACGCGAAGTGTAAGCTGTAGATTAAGTAAACCGGGCGGTCGAGAGAAACTCAGGCGGTCTGCGCGCCTTAGTCGCCTGTTCGAACGCGTACGCGATCTTGATCAGCTTGCCTTCGCTGAACGCCCCACCAAAAAACGAGATGCCCACCGGCAAGCCGAAAACATAACCAGCCGGCACCGTGACGTGTGGATAGCCCGCAACTGCCGATGCCGACGAGTAGCCACCGGTGAAGTGATCACCGTTGATCCAGTCAGTCGGCCACGGTGGTCCGCCAGTCGGCGCGACGAGGGCATCGAGCTGGTGTTGTTTCATCACCGCGTCGATGCCCTGCGTGCGCGTCAGCAGGTGGTTCTTGCGCAAGGCCGCGAGGTAGGGCTTGCTGGTGAGCGGTCCCTTCGCTTCGGCTTTGATCATGATGTCCTGGCCGAAGTACGGCATCTCGCGATCGCGATTCTTCTCGTTGAAGGCAATCACGTCTTTCAGCGAACGAACCGGCGCCTGTGGTCCAAGGCCGGCCAGATAGGTGTTGAGATCGGCCTTGAACTCGTACAACAATACTTCAAACTCAGAGTCATCAAATTTCCCAGTCGTCGGAACGTCAGCCGGATCGACGATCACGGCGCCGAGTCGCTTCATTTCAGCGAACAAGTCATCCATCAGCTTGTCGACCCGTTCATTGAAACCGAAATGTTTACGCGCGATGCCGAGACGCATCCCGCGCAAGCCGTCTTTGTTGAGAAACTCGGTGTAATCAGCAACCGACTTGCCACGACTCGCATTCGTCGCCTCATCACGCGGATCGACGCCACTCAGCGCGGCGAGCAGAATCGCAGCATCGGCAACTGTGCGCGCCATTGGACCAGCCGTGTCCTGACTGTGCGCGATCGGAATGATCCCCGCGCGACTCACGAGTCCAACTGTCGGTTTGATCCCAACCAGCGAATTCGCCGACGATGGACAAACAACAGAGCCGTCCGTTTCGGTCCCGACCGCAGCCGTGCACAAGTTCGCGGCAACAGCAGCGCCTGACCCGGAACTCGATCCGCACGGATTGCGCTCGAGCACGTACGGATTCTTCGTTTGTCCGCCGCGACCACTCCAGCCACTCGACGATTTGTTCGAGCGGAAGTTGGCCCACTCGCTCAGGTTCGTCTTGCCGAGAATGACCGCGCCTGCTGCACGCAATCTCTGCGCGACGAAGGCGTCACGCTGCGGCTTGGCGCCGACGAGTGCAAGCGAGCCCGCGGTCGTCATCATTCGATCCTGCGTATCGATGTTGTCTTTGATCAGAATCGGAACGCCGTGCAGCGGACCACGCGGACCTTTCTCCTTGCGTTCGCGATCGAGAGCGACTGCGATCTGCTCGGCGTCGGGATTCATCTCGATCACCGCATGAAGGGCTGGGCCCTTCCTGTCGAGGTCGTTGATGCGCTCGGAGTATTTCTCGACGAGTTGGCGCGACGTGTATTTGCCCGATTGCAGGCCTTGTTGAATGTCGGCGATGGTTAGTTCGTCGAGCTCGAAGGCTGGTGGTGGTGAAAATGGTTTGGCGATAGCCGCCGCAAGCGTAGTGGCGGCGGTTGATTGGAGAAATTGGCGACGCTTCATGTTGAGGTCAGTTACTGTGCTCTGACTTTGAATGAGCTAAAGAACCGATCTGTGGTGGCCGTATCGTCGAAGCCCTTTGGCGAGCCGATGACGATCTGATATGGCCTGCGGCCCACCAGGAAAACTCGCGACTTGAAAACTCTATCGCCCGTCTCGGCGACAAACTCGAGACCCGGATAACCCTCGATCGTCGTTGGGCGAGTGCTGACCAATGTTGCATTGATGCCTTTGACGAAGTTATCGCGATTGGCTTCGAGCTCGGCCTGGCGGTTGAAATTGAAACTCGGATCGTAATCAACCCAGCCGATCAAGTAGACGCTCGACGTGTCTTTCACGACGAACAGGTGCGTCGTGTATGGCCCATGGGCGCTGTCGACCGTCTCCGCCTTGTCCTGCGGTGTTTCCGGCATGAGCACGGAGAAGTGGCCCTCGGGAGAAGTAAATTTCACCCAACCACTGTCATCTGGCGTCCTGGCGGGCGCCGGAGTATTGCTGGGCGTGCTGGGTGGACGGGTGCTATGTTCCTGGGCGTTGAGCGTGAAGCTGATCCCGCTCGTGATAATGGCTAGTGCGAAAAACCTTTTCATATTGGACATCCCTTCGAGGTGTGACTTTTTGGGTCGGCAGATTATAACCGCAGATCGCGACGGATGACAGAGATATTAAAGGACTTGTAAGCTATCGAGCCATGTCGAATCTCGTAGCCATTGTCGGCCGTCCGAATGTGGGGAAATCCACACTGTTCAATCGTCTGATCGGCGAGCGGCGGTCGATCGTCGGCGA
Organism: Pyrinomonadaceae bacterium; assembly: GCA_035553235.1. Taxonomy (GTDB): domain Bacteria; phylum Acidobacteriota; class Blastocatellia; order Pyrinomonadales; family Pyrinomonadaceae; genus PSRF01. Next base: position 2,531 of record DATNDM010000599.1, read on the forward strand.
CGAGCCGGGGATTACGCGTGATCGGATCTACGGGGAGGTCGAGTGGGCGGGCGCGAAGTTTTCGCTGATTGATACGGGCGGAATCGTGCCGGACGACGACGCCGTGATTCCCGCGAACATTCTCAAGCAGGCGGGCATGGCGATTGACGAGGCGCAGGTGCTGATCTGGGTCGTTGATGCGCGCGCGGGCGTGACCCAGCTGGACGAAGAACTCGCGGCGTTGCTCCGGTCGACGGGGAAACACGTGCTGGTCGCCGCGAATAAGACCGACTCGTCGCGTCTTGAAAGTGAAAGCACTGAGTTTTTTCGTTTCGGCTTTGATGACGTGTTTCCGATCTCCGCGGAGCAGGGAATCGGTATCGGTGAACTGCTCGACAGCGCGGTCGACCTGCTCAGGTTCGGAGAGCAGGAAGGGGTCGAAGAGGAGCCCGCATCGCGCGAGCTGCGGCTGGCGATTGTCGGCCGGCCAAATGTCGGAAAGTCGTCACTGCTCAATCGACTGCTCGGCGAGGAACGCGTCATCGTGTCGCCAGTCGCAGGCACGACGCGCGACGCGATCGACACTGTGCTGCAAACACCCGAGCGCAATTTCCGGCTGATCGACACCGCGGGCATCCGTCGCAAAGGCAAGACTGACGAGATGGCGGAGAAGCTTTCGGTGATTATGGCGCGGAAGAGTCTCGAACGTGCGGACGTCGCGATCGTGCTCGTCGATGCAGTGGAGGGTGTGACGGCGCTCGATGCAACTATCGCAGGTTATGCGCTCGATGCCGGCTGCTCGATCATCATCGCGGTCAACAAGTGGGACGCGGTGATGGAGAAGGAGACGAACACGGCAGCAGAGTTTGAGCGCGGGTTGCGCGACAAGATGAAGTTTCTGGAGTGGGCCCCGGTGATCACGATGTCAGCGCTGACTGGTCAACGTGTTGAGAAGATCCTGTCGCTCGTTTTGAAAGCGGATGAGGCCCGGAACCGGCGGATTCCCACTGCCCAGCTTAACGACTTCTTTGAACGTGCGATTGCGCAGCCCCGTGGCGGGACCGCGCCGGCACCGGCGAAGGGCGGCGTCTCGCGGCTGAAGGTTCAGTATCTAACGCAGGTCGGGTTGCGGCCGCCGACGTTCGTGGTTTTCACATCGGGCGGCAAGCCGGGACTGCATTTCTCGTACGAGCGGTACCTGATGAATCGTCTGCGGGAGGAATTTGATTTTTACGCAACGCCGCTGCGGATCGTCGAAAAGCATAAGAGCTCAGCCACACGAAGGCACAAAATGCACAAACAATGACGGCAGCGGCGATACGTTTCTCAGTTGAGGCTCAGCAGGGCGAAGCGCGGGCGGGGCGTTTGCTTACACGGCGTGGTGTGATCGAGACGCCAGTGTTCATGCCCGTTGGCACCGCCGGAACGGTCAAAGGCATTCGCTTTGAAGAACTCGAGTCGCAGGATCTCGACGCCAGGATCATCCTCGGTAATACGTATCACCTTTGGCTGCGACCCGGCATCGAGGTCATCAAGTCTGCCGGTGGCCTGCATCGGTTCATCGGCTGGGAGCGCGCGCTGCTGACAGACTCCGGTGGTTTTCAGGTCTGGAGCCTCGGCGCACTCCGCAAGATCTCCGAAGAAGGCACCGAGTTTCGCTCGCATGTCGACGGCTCGTTACGTTTTCTGTCGCCCGAAGTCTCAATGGAAGTCCAGGCCGCGCTCGGTTCTGACATCGTGATGGTTTTCGACGAGTGCGCGCCTGGCGAAGCGAGCCATGAAGAGACCGAAAGCAGCATGAATTTGACTGCGCGCTGGGCACAACGTTCGAAAACTGCTTTCGAACGGCTGCAATCGGAAGGCGCGGACACCGGTCGTCGCGACGCCGAAGGTCTGAGTGGACGGCAGGCTCTATTTGGCATCATTCAGGGCGCCGGGCATCTCGATCTCCGACGGATTAGCGCCGAGCAGACCGTAAACATTGGGTTCGACGGCTACGCCATCGGCGGACTGAGCGTTGGTGAAGAGAAGTCGGTGATGTTTGAAGTAATTGAAGACATCGCCCCACGAATGCCGAAACACGCGCCGCGCTACCTGATGGGCGTCGGCACGCCCGAAGATCTGGTCGAGGCAGTGGCGCGCGGAGTCGACATGTTCGACTGTGTTTTACCGACGCGCAACGGTCGCACGGGTCAGGCATTCACATCACGCGGCAAGCTCAACATCAAGAACGCCCGATGGCTCAACGACCAGCGTCCGCTCGACGAATCATGTCGTTGTTCCGTTTGCCGCAGACACTCACGAGCGTACTTGCGTCATTTATATATGGCTGGTGAAATGCTGGCGAGTATCCTCCTGACCCACCATAATCTGGCCTTCTTCCTTGACACGATGCGAGGGGTGAGGCAATCTATCCGGTCTGGCGATTTCCCAAAATTTCGGCGTGAGTTCACCGAGCGGCTGGGTGCGAATGGGGAATAGCAGTTCGCGAGCTGGCCGCGTCTCTTTGTTCTGTTTGGGAGATCACAGTCAAATCCTAAAACCAAAATGCATACTTTACTGATTCTGTTTCAGGGTGGCTTAGGCGGATTAGCCCAGCTCCTGCCCCTCGTCCTGATTATCGGTGTCTTTTACATTCTATTAATAAGACCTCAACAGAAACGTCAAAGACAACTTCAGGAGACGATAGCCAGTCTGAAGATCGGCGATCGTGTGATTACGAACGGCGGCATCATCGGCGTGATCACTACTGTGCGAGATTCGAGTTTTATAATCCGCAGTGCCGACAAATCCATTTTAGAAGTAGCTCGCACCGCCATCGCTGACTTGGATCGCGAGCCGGAAAAGAACACCTAAGCAGGCGCTGATTTCTGCAATGAAGAAAAAGAACCTTCTCACGCGCGTAATCATAATCGCTGTCGTTACTGTTACTGGTTTTTATCTGGTTATCGGTCCGCGCAACCATCGTCCGACGCTGAGTGATTTCAAGTGGTCGGGAATCAAGGCCACTCTCAAGAACAACATCCACCTCGGACTCGACCTTCAGGGTGGCTCGCATCTCGTGATGCGAGTGAAAACTGAGGAATTCCTCAGGCGTCTGACCGAAGAAAACTACGCCGCCGCCCAGAACGCAGCAAAAGATGCGGGATTTGACCCGAAAGGCGGACGCGCAGATACGAGCCCCGGTAACTATCGCGTTGTGCTGCAAATCGCCGATGCTTCCAAGGCCAATAACGTTAAGGAAGCAGTCCAAAAGAAAGTCGAACTTGGCGACACATCGGTTTGGAATTATTCGGCTTCGGGCGACACGCTCACCTGGTCCATGACTGGAGGGGCAGAACGAACTCTTGCCGACAACGCTACGACTCAGGCGCTCAACATCATTGACAGCCGTATCAACGCACTCGGAATCGCCGAGCCGACGCTCCAGACTCACGGTGCGCAGACGTCGCACCAGATTCTGTTGCAGATGCCTGGTGTTCAGGATCCGGAGCGCGTGAAAGACATTCTCAAGGGCGAATCGAGGCTGGAGCTGGTGCACGTCGTCAGTCCGCCAAGTCCGTCGCCCGCGGCAACTTATGCAACCGAACAGGAAGCAATCGCTTCTCTCAACAGTGGCGGTACAGTTCCTCCGAATCGCAAGGTTCTGCCATATACCGAGCGGGGCGACAAAACGGCAGATCCTAACCAGCAAAAAGAAAAGCGTTGGGTCGTGGTTGAGACGCCCGCCATCATCGACGGCAGCGAGTTGAGAAACGCGACCGCAATTCCGGCGCAGGGCGGTCGTTCGGACGATTACGAGATCAACTTTTCACTGAAGAAGAGTGGCGCCGACAAGTTCGGCGCGTGGACCGGTTCACATATCAACGAGTACATGGGTGTTGTGCTCAACGATGAAGTGAAGTCAGTCGCTTTCATCAAATCGCAGATTTTCGATTCGGGACAGATTACTGGACGGTTTACGAAGCAATCCGCTGAGGATTTAGCGCTGACGTTGCGTTCGGGCGCGTTACCGGCGCCAATCGAGTATCTCGAAGAGCGCACAGTTGGACCGAGCCTCGGCGCTGACTCGATTAGAGCGGGTGTCCGAGCGTCACTCGTCGGACTCGCGCTCGTCGTCGTTTTCATGCTCATTTATTATCGCGGTTCCGGCATCAACGCGGTCGTGGCGTTGATTCTGAACATGGTCCTGATGCTTGCCGGTCTGATCGTGTTTGGCGCGACGCTGACGCTCCCCGGTATCGCCGGTATCATCCTAACGATCGGTATGGCGGTCGACTCGAACGTGCTCATCTTTGAGCGCATTCGTGAAGAGTTGCGCTCAGGTAAGACGATTCCGTCGTCCGTCGATCTCGGATTTAACCGCGCTTTCATTACCATTATCGATACTCACGTAACCACGATTATCTCGTCTCTGTTCCTGTTTGTGTTCGGCACCGGGCCGATTCGCGGGTTTGCGGTCACGCTTGTCATCGGACTACTCGTTAACCTGTTCTCGGCAGTCTATGTTTCGCGCACGATCTTCATGTGGGAGCTGTCACGCAAGCGAGTGGAGTCGCTGAGTATCTAGAGAAGTCATCATGTTTCAAATTCTGCACGATATAAATATCGATTGGATGGGGAATCGCCGGTGGTTTATCGGCGTATCCGTCCTGCTGATGCTGGCCGGACTGGGTTCGGCGATTGTTCGACAGGCTACGGGGCGTCAGGCGTTCAATCTCGGCGTCGATTTCAAAGGCGGAACAGTAGTTACCGCACGCTTCAAACAGCGACCAAACGATGACGCAATTCGCGCGGCACTCGTGAGTAAAGGCATTAACGATGCGGTCGTGCAGCCGGTTACGGATCGTCCCGACACGGTGTTGATCAAAGTGCCACTCGAAGGTGAAGGCCAGGACGGCCGCGTGCGTGTGCGCGAGGCGCTGAACGAGTTCGGACACGAAGCGGCAGCTACGAGCGAGTTGGAACCAGATCCGAATGCTTCATACAAAATCGTCGGAACGGATGCAGTCGGAGCCATCGCCGGCGCTCAGTTAAGAAACAAGGCCATCGCCGTCACACTCGCGGCGCTCGTCGGAATCCTGGTCTACATCGCCGCGCGATTTGAGTGGACCTACGGTGCTTCCGCCGTAATTGCGGTGTTTCACGACGTCTTGGTCACGCTCGGTTTCTTCTCGATCTTCCAGATCGAAATCAGTCTCAACGTGATCGCCGCGCTGCTCACGCTGGTCGGATTTTCGGTTAACGATACGATCGTGGTGTTCGATCGTATTCGCGAAAATCGCAAGCTCCACCGGCGCGACTCGCTTTACAAGATTACCAACGACGCTATCAACCAGACGCTTTCGCGCACCGTGATCACAAACGGTTTGGTGTTTCTGTCGGTGCTGGCGCTGGTGTTGTTTGGTGGCGACGTGCTGCGCGCCTTTTCGCTCGCGCTCTTTATCGGCGTCGTGTTTGGAACCTATTCATCGATCGCCATTGCGAGCCCGATCATGGTTTGGTGGGAGCAACGACTCGAGGCTTCGAATCGTGAAGCGACCTTAGCTTTCAATCAACCGAGAGTGGTGAAACCAGCGGCAACTCCGAAGCAAAGTTTAAAGGGTGCTTCGAAGCGATCGGTGTGACCCAGGGATTAGGCAGATCGTAAAAACGGAATTACAAACTCTATTCGGAACAAATTGGCGGCAACCGGTGTCCTAAGCGTAGTTATTTTCATTAGCGATCGCCTTCGGCGTTACCGCTTGACTTTGAAACACTATGCGGACTAGACTGCGCTCGTTGCTGGCCAATTAAATATTCCAAGTGTCGACGCCGCAGTGTGTGTAAAAGCAAGAATGTTGGGCGCGGCGGTGGTGTGTTGAGCGGGCCGGCGAGTTTTCTCGCACAGCGGCTATCCAAATTCTAAATTCGGTGTGCTCAATATCGCAGGAGCTGCTGTTATCCCCTTCATTAAATGACGGATCGTAAGCGGTATTTTAAATCGATATTTGCGATGCAATTACTGCTTGCTTAAAGTTTCGTAACCCCTGATCCATTTGGCGCCGGAGTCGGAGGAGAAATATGTTCGATAATCTTGTTGAGTCCAATTCGCATAAAGACGACATCCAGCGAAAAGGCTCATTCATCGGTATCACCGCTTTAGTTTACGGTGTGCTGCTCTTGACCTTCTTTGTTGCTGGTATCTACTGGTACGACGCTCGGCTCGGTGATATGGAACTCGAGCTGACGACGCTCGTCGCACCTGTACCCGTCCCGCAGCAGCAGAAAGAGCCCGACAAACCACAAGAAGCCAAGCCGCAAAAAGTCGAGCAGAACGTGGACGTGCGCAAAGAGTTGATTGCCGACGTCGCGGAAAGCCGTCTGCCACCGAAAGAGATTTCGGCTAAAGCGAGCGACATACCACCAGTCCGCCGCGGCGTGACGACCGTACTCGGAACTGAGTCCTCCAATGCGCAGAACGCGTTGCCGGCGGGACCCGGTGCGGGCAATGTTGTGACCGCGCCAGCGAAAGTTCAGATTGCCGACGAGCCGCCACCACCCGAGGCGCCAAAGCCAACTCCGCCTCGCGCTCCCATTTCGGGCGGCGTTCTTAACGGCAAGGCCATCAGCTTACCCAAACCAGCATATCCACCGATCGCCAGGGCGGCACATGCCGCGGGCACCGTGGTTGTGCAGGTGACAATTGACGAAAACGGCAATGTGATTGCAGCACACGCCGTTTCCGGGCATCCCCTGTTGCAGTCAGCTGCTGTAGGTGCGGCGCGCCAAGCGAGATTCTCCCCAACCAAGCTTTCGGGGCAGCCAGTTAAAGTTACCGGAGTGATCCAGTACAACTTCGTAGCGCAATAACTGCGGAGAACATTTGTCGTGTCGCCGCGGTTACCGTGGG
>DATNDM010000600.1:0-6700 GCA_035553235.1 Pyrinomonadaceae bacterium
GATTTGGCGCAGGCGCTGCCCGATCGTTTGTTACAGATGCACGACTTCTGGACCTCAGCCGGTCGCCTCGGCCGTCCGGAAGAACTCGCCGAGTACGCGGCGTTCATGGTGAGTGAGCGGAACAGTTTTATGAACGGTGAAATCGTGATCGTCGACGGCGGGGCCATTACTTAGACGCGGATGAACGCGGATGAACGCAGATCAGCGTTAATCCGCGTCAATCAGCGGTTTGATTTTTCGTTCGAGCTCACGAACCGTTCGTTGCATCTCACCCAGCCGCCGGAACGCTGCGGTTGATCTGAGCCAATCCCTGTTATCAAACGCCGGAATTCCCGAGATCACTTTCCCCGCCGGAATGTCGTGACTAGTCGCGCTCTTCGCCGTCAGCACCACATCATCGCCAATCGTCAGATGGCCCGCGACGCCGGCCTGTCCCGCCAAAATCACGCGATTCCCGATGTGTGAACTGCCCGCCAATCCAACCTGCGCACACAGCAATGTATCCTCACCGATTGTGCATGAGTGACCGACCTGCACGAGATTGTCCAGCTTCGAGCCACGGCCGATCCGGCTCTCGCCGACCGAGGCGCGATCGATCGTAGTCGCTGCACCAATCTCAACGTCGTCTTCGATCACGACGCGTCCGGCCTGCGGGATCTTCAGCCAATGCTTTTCTTCGTCTTTCGCGTAGCCGAAGCCGTCGCAGCCTATCACTGAATTGTTATGGATCACGACTCGCTCGCCAATCACCGTGCGTTCACGAATCGCGACCCCGGAATGGATTACGGACCCTCTTCCAATCGTGACGTCGTCGTAGATCGTGACATTCGGAAAAATACGGACGTCATCACCGATGAACGCGTTTCGACCTATCACCACGCACGCGCCAATCGCAACGCGCTTCGCAACGCGCGCGGTCGGATCGATCACCGCCGACGGATGAACAAACGGCTCGAGCTCCGCTTCGGGATTGAAGATGCGCAGCGCGCGCGTGTAGGCGAGGTAAGGATCCTTCACGCGCAGGATCGCGATTTGTCGATCGGTCTGCGCCTCGTCGCTCAGGTAGATAGCGGATGCACGCGTGCTGTTCACGCGTGGCGTGTAGCGCGGGTTTGCGAGAAACGTCACGTGACCTTCGGCCGCATCATCAAGCCCCGCCGCTCCGTTGATCTCAATGTCATCAGTTGCGCCTTCGAGCCGCGCGCCCGTCCTCTCCGCTAGTTCCGATATTTTCATCTTCTTAATCCTGTCAAAATTCTGAAAATCCTGTCTCTCACATGATCGACACCGGATCGATCTCCAAATTGATTGAACGAAGATTGACCCCACCCGCCGCCACCGCTCTCAACGCCGCATCCGCCACTTCCCTCAGATCTTTTCTACTCCGGGATTTAATCAACAACTGAAACCGATGCTCACCTTTCAACCGCGACAACGGCGCCGGCGCCGGACCCAGCACACGACACTTCCGCTCCTGGTTCGCAACGTCAAGCTGTTTCCGCAATTCCAGACTATCATTCCGCACCTTCCCCAGGTCTGGCCCATGGACCAAGAGGCTGGCGAGGGCGACGAACGGCGGATAGGAATGGTTCTGGCGATAGCGCAGCTCCTCCTCGTAAAACGTCTCGTAATCCTGCGCGCACGAGTGTCGCAAAGCATAGTGATATGGATGATAGGTCTGGATCAAAACTTTACCGGGCCGATCGCCACGACCCGCACGTCCTGCGACCTGCGTGATGAGTTGAAACGTTCGTTCCGCCGAGCGAAAGTCCGGCAACGCCAGACCCGCATCAACCGAAACCACGCCAACGAGGGTCACATTCGGAAAGTCGTGTCCTTTGGCAAGCATCTGCGTACCGACGAGCGTATCGATGCGTCCGGCGCTGAAGTCAGCCAGTGACTGCTCAAACACTTTTCGACGCGCAGTCGTGTCGCGATCGATGCGCGCGACACGCAGGGCAGGGAAGAGCAGTCGAAGCATCTCCTCGAGTTGTTCCGTGCCTTCGCCGACGTAGTAAATGTATTTCTTTCCGCACGAGGGGCACACGCGCGGCACTTGTTCGCGGTGGTTGCAATAGTGACAGACGATCACTCGCTCGCTGCGATGATACGTGAGCGTCACGTCGCAGTTCGGACACTGAATCGTCTCGCCACACGAGCGACAAAGTATGAAGCTCGCATAACCACGCCGATTCAAGAGTATGATCGACTGCTCGCCACGTTCGCGTGTCTCGCGAATTCCTTCGAGCAGTTCATCCGAAAACACGCGCGGCTTCCCGTGCCGCGCAAAGACGCTGCGCATGTCGATGATCTTCGCCTCAGCCATGGGCCGCGCGTTGATGCGTTCCGGCAAAGACACGAAGTGATACTTGCCCTTGCGCGCGTTGTGAAACGATTCGAGCGACGGCGTTGCTGAGCCGAGCACGACGGTCGCGGATTCTTTTTGCGCGCGCACGATCGCGACGTCGCGCGCGTTGTAATAAGGCGACTCCTGTTGGCGGTATGACGATTCGTGTTCTTCGTCCACGACGATCAGCCCGAGGTTCTTCACGGGCGCGAACACAGCCGAGCGTGTTCCGATCACGACCCGTGCGTCGCCGTTTCGCACGCGTGTCCACTCGTCAAAGCGTTCGCCCTTCTGAAGCGACGAATGAAAGATCGCGACCTGATCGCCGAAGCGCGCACGCAGACGTCGCGAGAAAACAGGCGTGAGCGCGATTTCCGGCACGAGCATCATGGCCGAGCGACCGAGACTGAGTGCGTTGTTCATCGCGCGCATGTAGATTTCGGTCTTGCCGCTGCCCGTCACGCCATGCAGTAGAAAAGCAGAGTAGGAGCCCGAGTTCATCTGCTGTTCGATCTGCGCGAGCACTGATGATTGCGCAGCAGTGAGGATGTGCTCTGCGTCAATAACTCCGAGAGTTTCAGCCAGCGGATCGCGACGAATCGCGTCATCATAGATTTCGAGGAGCGCTTTCTTTTCGAGCGAGCTGATCGTCGAGGCGCTTACGTCTGCTGTTTTCAGCAACGACTGCAAGGACATTGGACCGTGTTCTGCAAGCGTGGAGAGCACGCGTTGTTGCGCTTCGGTGAGTTTTTGTTCCGTCGAGTTTGGTAGTAATCGAACGAAGCGACGCAGCTTTGGTTTGACAAACTTCGAATTCGAGCGGCTCTTCGGACTCATGCCGGGCGGAAGTGCGGCTTTGATTACTTCACCGAGGGGGCAGGCGTAGTAATCCGAGACCCAGCGCGCGAGTTGTAGGATCTCGGGATTGCAAACCGGCTCGGTGTCGACGAGATCCTGAGCGTCTTTGACTTCTACCTCGGCAAGTTCAGCGGGAAGTTCGTCTGTAAGGCCAACGATGTAGCTCGTGACAAGATTTCGGCCGAGTGGCACGACGAGGCGCGCGCCCACTTCCGCGTGAGCACTCTGTTCGGTGTTCAGGCGATAGGTAAACGTTTGAAAGACATGCAGCGGAACTGCGACTTCAGCGTATGAGGTATCAGCCACGGATTTCACTGATGGCCGTCGAGATAATCGCGGACCATCTTCAAGTCTTCCCACGTCTCGCGCTTCTTCGACGGATCGCGGAGCAGGTACGCGGGATGGAAGGTGGGCATTACTTTAATTCCATTGTAGTCCTGGAAGCGCCCGCGCAGTCGCGTGATGCCTTCGCGCGTGTCAAGCAGGTTCTTCATCGCGGTGTTGCCGAGCACGACGATAACTTGCGGCTGCACGATCGCGATTTCGCGGAGTAGATACGGCTTGCAGGTTGTCGCTTCTTCAGTGGTGGGTGCGCGATTTCCCGGCGGACGGCAGCGATTGACGTTTCCGATCAGCACCTCTTCACGTTTCAAGCCGATCGCTTCGATGATTTTTGTGAGCAATTGTCCGGCGCGTCCGACGAACGGGCGGGACTGGATGTCTTCATCGGCGCCCGGCGCCTCACCGACGAACATCAACCGCGCTTTTCGATTTCCTTCCGTGTGGACCACGTGGGTGCGTTCGAGATGCAGCGGACAACGCGTGCAGTCGCCGATCTCGGCGTGGATTTGTTCGAATGTTTCAGTTGAACGAGTGAGTTTGACAGGCGCAGCTGCTATCTCACCGAATAAGGATGTTAGAGGCTTCGCGGGCGCAGCGAGCTGAACTGCCGGAGCCGCAGCGATTACGGGTTGAATACCTTCAACCCCCAGCAGCCGCAAGTGCTCGAGCTGTTTCTTCGTTCCAGCAATGATACTGCGAAGTTCTTCTTGCATCTTTGTAGGGGCCGGCACTCAGTGGCCGCCCGTGCGTTCCCATAAATAGCTTTGCCTCAAGAGTCAGACATCATTGTTGGATCGGGTCAGTACAGGGAGCGGTAGCGACCTGGTCAGTGATCAGCATGCGATATTTCGAATGATTCTTGATTCCTGTGGTTGACCAGGTCGCTACCGCTCCCTGTACTGACCCGATCCAAGGGCCCTCCCGACTTTTAAGGCAAAGCTCCCATAAATGTTATCCAAAACAGGGGCGGCCACGGAGGGCCGCCCTACAACGATTGACGCATCCGCACTATAGCATCGAGGATTCGATTTGCAGCGTCGCTTTTCGATAAGAGAGGCAACTCAACTGAATCATTGTTGGTGATGATCGAGATCTTGTTGGTCGCCGTCTCAAACCCCGAATCCGCGCGACTCACGTCATTCGCAACAATCGCATCCAACTTCTTACTGCGTAGTTTTTCTTTCGCATTCTCTAAAACATTTTCCGTTTCCGCCGCGAATCCGACCACGAGCATGCCATTCGCACGTGACGCCGCAACGCGCGACAACACATCCGGCGTACGTTCGAGCGTCAACGTTATCGACTCCTCAGATTTTTTTAATTTCTGTGCGGCCCGTTGCGCCGGACGATAATCGGCAATCGCCGCCGCGCCGATAAAGACTGACGCATTCCCCGCCTCACTCGCGACTGCTTTCAACATCTCCTCAGCCGACAACGCCTGAAGCACACGCACACCCGCCGGCGGATCGACTGTCGTGGCGCCCGCCACCACCGTCACCGCCGCACCGCGCATCAACGCCGCCTCGGCAAGCGCAAAGCCCATCTTTCCAGACGATCGATTCGAGATAAACCGCACGGGATCGATCTCTTCACGAGTGGCGCCGACAGTGATGAGAAATCGTTCACCTGCCAGGTCGTTGGCGGCTGGCGCGAGCATCTCGAGTGCGGCGCGCACGATGCGTTCCGGTTCGCTCAGCCGTCCTGGACCAATCGTTCCGCACGCCATCTCGCCCGCATCAGGCTCGACAAAACGCACACCGTCGGCTCGAAGCTGTCGCAGGTTGCGCTGCGTCGCCGGGTGTTCCCACATCGTCGTGTTCATCGCGGGCGCAATGAGCACCGGCGCGGTGCACGCGAGGTAAGTCGAAGTCAGAAAGTCGTCCGCGATTCCGTTTGCAAACTTCGCAATGATGTTCGCCGTCGCGGGCGCGACGATCAGCAAATCGACAGTCTGAGAAAAGGTGATGTGTGCGATCGGATCCGGGTTATCCGGCGCGTAATCGTCAACAATGACGTGACTTCCCGAAAGCGCCCGAAACGTGAGCGGTTGCACAAACTCGCAGGCCCGCTTCGTCATCGCGACTCGGACCGTACAGCCCGCTCGCTGTAGTCCTCGCAACACCTCAACGGCCTTGTACGCAGCGATACCGCCGCAGACACCCAGCGCTACGCTCTTGCCTGACGACGGAGCTTGAGGATCTGAAGTAGACATGTGACTTAACGGAAATCGAAGATCAATGTAACATTGCCGAAAGACGTGCGCAATTTACTTGGCTTAAGGGTTGGTACAATCGGGCGGCCGCAAGCAAAAAAGAGGATTGCCTCCCGCCGGGAGCAAAACGATGGCAACTATTAAGGGAAGATTCTCCGCTTTTCTGTTGGTTGCTTGCTGCGCGCTCACGTCGGCCAATGCTCAACACCGTCCGCACACTAACCACGCTAATGACGACGAATTCGGGCCGGTAGTACGCGCCTACCTCGGATACTTAAAGGACGAGCAGGAAGTCGTCGACGATCGCGTCAGCCGTCGGGAAGTGAGCGCGACGTATTATCGACACAATTCTAATCGCATTAGGGCTTTACGGCAGATGGCGATCAAGCTCGCGCGGGAGAGTCACAACGATTACCTGCCGGAGCTGGAGGCGGTTTCGGCGAGCGAGATGAGACTACTTTTTGGGTCAGATCCGCCTCGTGCCCCGAGTTTGAAACCGGGCGAAGTGATCCGGAACACGTTCCGCTTTCTAGGTGTGGTCCGTTCTGGTGAGACTTTTTACCTCTTTGCGCGGTTAGATCCGTACGAACAGTCCGAACGAGAGCAAAAAAAATAACCGACCAGGCCAGTTCCGAGACGACCTGTACGGCCCAGATGGCCTGACACAGTTTTGTGGCAAAGTTAAGCCAAATGATTGTTGACAGAGGGCTTGTATTAGTGTAATAAAAACCATGTTAGTGGCTTCGAGGCCATAAATCCCAAGCATTAACGGGTCTCAAGTTCAGTTGCTAACAGTCCTTTGTTTTTCCCACGACTGTTCGGCCGTCGCGGTACGCAATTAAGACCTTTGTGTTTCACTATACGGGAGGAAAGTTAATGATCAGCAAATCTTGGAGCCGCAAGTCCATCGCGACTGCTGTGGCGGTTGCCGTTTTGAGTGT
>DATNDM010000601.1:0-10225 GCA_035553235.1 Pyrinomonadaceae bacterium
GGGCGCGGTCGAGGATTGCTGAGTTGTCTGACTATGGTTCGTCGGATCTTTCGGAAGAGAGTATCAAGGAAATCACGAGGCTTGGTTTGAAATACAACTTGCTGACGCGCTACACGTCGTTCATTGCGGTTCGTGAAGTAGTGACTAATCCGAACGGTAACGCTGAGGATGTGAAGCAGCCATTGCCGATGCCGTTGAGAGTCAGTGACCTGGCCGTTGGTGGTGGTGCGGAAGTTGGTAGTGAACCTGAGTTGATTTGGTTAGTCGTGGGCTCGCTCCTGCTCGCGACGATCATGATCCTGCGGAGGAGAAAGTTGTTTGTATGAATCGCCGCAGGATGATCTGGGGCGCACAGCTCGCGATAGTTACGCTGTGCGCCTTCGCACTCAAGCAATACTACTCCACGAGCACTGCGAATGAGTTGCGGTGGATACTCGCTCCGACCACGTTCATCGTGGAGTTGCTGAGTGGACGCTCGTTTCAGTTTGAGTCGTACACGGGTTACATGAGCACGGATCACACGTTCGTGATCGCTGTGTCGTGTGCGGGAGTGAATTTCCTGATTACGGCGTTCGTGATGCTGGCGCTGCGACGGTTGTGGGAAGGGCGGGTTGAGGGTGTTAGCTGGCGCGTTCTTCCGAGCAGCATCGTGATCGCGTATGTGGCGACGGTGATTGTTAACGCGGTGCGGATTTGTATTGCGCTGGAGATGCAGAGATGGTCGATTGAAGTCGGCGGGTTGAATGCTAATCAACTGCACCGGCTCGAGGGGATTGTGGTTTATTTTGGATTTTTGATGTTGTTGTTTGTCGTGATGGAGCGACGGTCTTCGCGAAAGACGTGGCTCTTCCCGCTTGGGGTTTATTACGCGATGACGCTGGGTGTTCCGATTGTTAATGGATCATTCAACCGGTCCGGGTTTTTGGAGCACTTTGGGTTTGTGTTGCTGATGCCGCTCGTTATTGTCGTACCGATCCTGTTGGTGAGGTTTCTTTTAACCGCAGATTACACAGATCAGGCGGCGTAGCGACGGACCATGCGCGCGCAGTAGTCAGCATACTCCTCGATATCACGCGGCGCGCTGGTGTGATGTGGTTTGATTCCTTTCGATTCCGGCGTGAAGCAGAACGTAAGTGTCACCTCAAACGGTTCGAGCGCCTTCATCATCCGATCGAACCACGCTTCATAGTTTGGCCGCTCAGTGTCTGACCAGCTCAATCCCGTCCGCAAATATCTCACACCCAATCGCCGCAGCCAGCGCACCGCGTTATCGAGCCGGTGATCCTCGAAATGAAACCACTGACAAACACCAAGCGCCGGCGTGTAATCCGCAAACTGCCACAACGCCCGCTTTGTATTTCCATGTTCATCGAGCAGGCCCATGTGGAAGTGACGATAGTAAGCAGAACCTTCAGCTTCACGATGCCGCGTCGTCGCAGGCCATGCAGCCGGCAGATCGTAAAGACTGTACCAGTGAATGCGCGGCACGCGATCGATGAGCAACTCAGCGGAACGTCGTAAGCCAAACTCCTGAACCTCTTCCGCACCAAATGTCGACGCGCCAACCTCCGAAATCCAGATCGGCAAGCTTGTGACGTCGCGGATCTCCTGAATCTTGTCAGGCCACTCGTGAATGGTCCAATGATTCCAATCCAGCGGAAAGCCGTGAAGCGCCACGACGTCCATGCAACTCAACACGCCTTTCGATTCCATGTTCCTGATGAAGTCCGGATCGATCGGCGAGATACCGCCGAGCACACGCTGCAAGGCCGGGTTTTCCGCACGGACAGCTTCAGCCGCGAGCTTCACCAGCGAAGCGAACATCTGCCAATCCGGATCGACTTCGAAATCCCAATGGGATTTGTTATTCGGCTCGTTCCAGAACATGACTGCTTCGATCATCCCGTAATCTCCCGGAGTTCGTTCTCGTAGTTCAGCGGCTCGTTTACGGTCGTGCGACGACAGATGAAGACCTCATGTTCCGGGTGGTCCAGGATCTCAAACCCGGCACTCCGCAGCATCGCTTCGAAACAGGAGAGATTCGGAATCCACCAGTTCGTCGGATCGTTCGCGTAGCGCTGCTCGACAAAATACATACACGGAAACTCGTTGGTGTCGAAACGATCTCGTTCCCAGAACGGGAAGTCAGGAGGCACGTCAATCGTCTCCGTCGAGCCACGCAGCATCGACTGCGCGACCAGCAGATCACCGACCGCAAACTCGTGCAGCAGATCGAGTGCGAGCAGTGGGTGGCGTAAGTGATAGAGCACGCCCATGAACAAAACGACATCGAAGATTTCGTGAAGCTCGGCCACGCGATATACCGAGAGATTCCGAAACTCAATCTCAGCGCCACTTACCTTTGCCGCAAAACGCGCCTGCTCGAGATACTGTTCGTCCGTATCGATTCCGACGACGCGATCGGCGCCACGGCGTTTCATTTGGATCGAATAGAAACCGGCGTTGCAGCCGACGTCGAGCACTGACTTGCCGGTGAGATCCTTCGGAACAGCGGAGGCGAAGCGCTGCCACTTCACTTCGGGATAATCGCCGAGGAAGTGATCGGGCGCGGTCTTCACGCCGCACAGGTCGAGATTGTGAAACCACTGGCCCAACTCGGCGACGCGCTGGCGAATCTGATCCTGTGTTAATGAGTTGTTCATAGCCGGTTTGACAGGATTACGTGATTGGCAGGATTGACGTGATAGAGCGTGTCCTGGCTTTGTTGTTCCAGCACGCGCATGGCTTCGCGATAACCGTTCAACGTCCCGACATCGACGTAAACCTCGCCTGCCGGAACGGCGAGCGCTTCACCACCTTCGGCGAGAAACGCGTTGACCAGCGAGCCGATGTATTCATCGCGACGCTCACGCCGCTGCCACAACTCATAAAGCTCATGCAGCACGGCGCCCGGCATCTTGAACGCGCCCCACACCCACGACGAACCCGCATCAACCTTCTTCACGTCGATCCGCAACACGCGACTCTGCTCGTCTGACACCACCGCGTCAAAAAACTCCGGATGGTCCACCGGAAACACGAGAAACGACAGTCGATCGTCCGGCAGCGCAGAAAAGCCATCCTCCGGAAACCAGATCGTGTCAGGCAGACCAATCACCACGACCTCACTGCGATCGATGAACGGCAACGCCCGAAAGATCGCATCGCACAAACCTGCGGCTGTCGGTTGCACTGTGTAACAGAGTGTGGCTGGATCAATCTCACCGCCGAAGTATTCGAAAATGTCAGACTTGCCCGGCGACACGACGAAACAGATCTTGCTCGCGCCGCCTTTGATCATTCGTTCGACGAGATACTCGCTCACAGCGCGCGGTCGCTCGTTGCCATTCTCGTTGCGACTGCCGACGGGCAACAGCTCTTTGGAAAATGCGAGTGGTTGAATGCGGCTGCCAATGCCTGCCGCCGGCACGATTCCCCACATAATCTATCTGCTTTCGCCCGCTTTGCGGGCTCGAGTTCTAATAACTCTGTCCCCAAAGTTTAGGTTTTCGCGCGCTTCGCGAGCCTCCAGGCATCCACGATGCGCTCGTTTGAAAACTTTTCTGATGCGACTTATCGAGGGCTGAGTCGAGAATTGCTTCCAGCTCAGTCGCTCGATGAGCCGCAGTATGCGAGTCGAGCACTCTTTGGCGACCCGCCTGTGCGATGCGAGTGACCGCAGCGCGCGGAAGTTGCATTGCCGCGATCACGTCAGTCGTGTCGCGTGCGACGAGGATTTCGATGCCCGGTTGAAAGAAGGCATCCAGACCGTCCCATTCATCGGTCACGATTGCAGTGCCGCACGCGGCCGCTTCAAAGAGACGGCCCGACGGGCAGTAACCCATGCGCGCCATCGCGCCTCTCGTCACGTTGAGCGTCAAGGCGGAGGACGAGAAAAACGATGCGTGCGCCGAAGGCGGGACGTGTTGCACGTACCAGATGTTTGGCTGCCATGGAAAGTCGAGCGGGTACTTCGATCCGCCGATGACGAAGCGTTCTTCCGGCAATTGACGTGCTACCTGGATGAATAATTCGTCGAGAATGTGTTGTCGATCCGGCGCGTAAGTTCCGAGATACGAAAGGTCCGCTTCGTAAACGGCGCGCGCGGGTGCCGGATGGTGTACGTCTGGATCGACACTGCCGAACAACGGCACCACACGTTGCGCGCCGAGCTCATACTGCAACGCCATGAGGGCAGCGCCACCCGTGTAACTCAGCACGAGATCGAAGTCGGCGAGCTTGCGCGGGCCGATGTACGCGAGTTGTTCGCCGTGATGAAGTGCTTCGAGCGTGACGGGCGTGTCGAGATCGTAGAACACGCTCAGGTTGATGTTTGATGAGACTACGAGCTCGGTCGCGGCGATGCCGTCGGGACAGTACGACGTGACCACCGCGACATCGGATTCCGCGACAACATCACGCGCCGTCGCCGCAATGTCAGACCAATCGTTGTAGAGATACAGATCGACACCCGGCATCTCGATCAGATCGCGATGCGCGGCGTAGTAAGGAACGTCACGCTCGAAGAACGCGATGCGATGATGGCGTGCGGTGAGCGCCTTGAACAGGCCGCGCAAGAGCGTTGCGTGGCCGTTGCCCCACGATGAACTGATCGTTAAGCCGAAGAAGACGAGTTTCATTGTTTAGCCACGAAAAGGCACCAAATCAGGTCCATAGCTGAGTCAGGTCGCCTGTGTTGTTCAGCGTTAAGAGGGTCGTGTTGTCGTTATGCATTGCCACCACGCTTACCGAACACGGCGAGATTTCGAAACGATCGATCATATCGAGCGGCGTTGCGGCGAAGTACGCGACGGCGGCGCGGATTACGTCAGCGTGGGAGACGATCGCAACGCTCGCGTTTCGATGTTGCTCTGCCAGTGTCTGTAACTCTTGCACGATCCGGCTCTGCACTTCGAGAAACGATTCGCCGCCGGGAATCGTCGTCATGCTTCGATAGTTATTGAAATGCCGCCAGCGGCGATCGGCCGATAGAGACTCGAAAGATTGACCGGTCCACTCGCCGAAGTCGATCTCGTTCGCCGCCTCGCTCTTCCTGACTTCGAGTTTCGTGCTGCGCGCGATCTCCGTCGCCGTCTGGAGCGCGCGATCGAGCGGGCTGCTGTAAATCGCATTCAGTGGCATGTTTTTGAAACGCTCGGCAAGCCGTTGCGCTTGCAGCTCACCTTTCTCATTCAGGCAAATGCCTGGCGTGCGACCCCAAAGCGTTTGTCCCAGCCCGTTGCACGAGGCATGTCTGATGAGAAAGAAAGTCGTCATGCCATTGCTCCGGCCGGCTGTGTGTTGAGCTGTGTTGTCGTCGCTGTTTGCGTCACTTCAGCAACGTAACTCTCTAGCTCGAGCGCGCGATGTTCAGAGGTGTGACTCGCAAGCACGCGCAGGCGCGCACGTTCACCCAGCGAGCATCGATCTTTTGACGGGATGTCGTTTAGATAAGTCAGCACGTCTTGCGCTGAAGACGCGGTCAAGATCTCTTTGTCGAGCTCGAAGAAAGTTTCGAGACCGGGCCAGTAGTCGCTGATGATCGGCGTACCGCACGCGGCCGCTTCGAAGATGCGAACGCTCGGAGAGTAGCCCGCGTTACGCATGTCGGCGCGCGTCAGGTTCAACGTGAACCGCTGCGAGTTATAAAAACGACGATGCGACGTCGGCGGCAGGTGCTCGATTCTTTCGACGTTCGTGGGCCAGGCGAGTTCCGCAGGATACATCGGCCCCGCAACCACCATTTTCAGTTTTGGCGAGACTCTCGCAGGCTCGACTAACAGTCGATCGAGTGACGGCTGGCGATCTTCGCTGTACGTGCCCATGTAGCCGAAGTCCCACTTCGTTTTGCGCTCTTCCGGGAAGTACAGCTTCGGATCGACCGAGCAATACAACGTGCGCGCCATCGGCGAGCCGAGCTCCTTCTCGATCTTCCTGAGCACGGGACCACCGGCGAAGGACAGGTAAAGATCGTAGTCTCGAATCAGACGCGCAGTGACGTACTCAGCGTCTCCCGCGCTGAGCTTCGCAAGCGTGACCGGTGTATCGATGTCGTAAAACGCTTTCACGCCGCGACACGTGCGCACAACCCACTCGCCGATCGCAACACCATCCGGAACATACGAACCGACGATGCAGAGATCAGCGTTCATCACCTTGTGTGCGAATCGTCGTTTCAGCTCGGCGACGGATTTGTAGAGTTGCGTGAGTCCGTAAGGCGGATTCGGCATGTCGCGATGTTCGGCGTACCAGGGCACGTCGCGCTCGAGAAAACATACGTTGTGCCCGCGCGCGCTGAGTGCACGAACGAGCGCGCGAAACGTCGTTGCGTGACCGTTGCCCCACGAAGAGGTGATCGACAGGCCCAGAATGACGATGTCCAAAGGTTTACTCATTCAACTCATTTGCCTCTGCACAGCCAAAGCCACCCACAGATTACGCAGAGCTTTTTAAAAACTCTGTGTAATCTGCGTAATCTGTGGATAGCAACAACTTCTGAAGCTGCAACGCACGATGCTCGTACGTGTGTTCCGCAAGCACACGCTGCATTGCCGCTTCGCCAATCGCGCGCGCCTTATTCTCATCCAAACCGCGCAAGTGCCGCACCACATCATCAGCATCGTGCGCGACGAGCACCTCGCGATCGGGCGTCAGAAAAGTCTCGATGCCTTCCCACGCATCGGTGATCAAACACGCGGCTGCGCCTGCGGCTTCGAAGATGCGCGTCGGCGGCGAGAACCCGTAACTCGCCATGCTGTCGCGATTCACGTTCAGCACCGCGCGCGCGGAGCAGTTGAATGCGTTGTGATCGCGCGTGTAAACGTGTCCGACGTAATTCACATTCGCCGGCATCCGCTTGTCGCCCCAACCACTGCCGCCCAGCACAAACTTGAACTCAGGAAGCTTTTGCGCCGTCTCCAAAAAGAACTTCTCAACGCGCGCTTCGCGATCCGGCAGTCGATTCGCAAGCAACGCCAGATCACACTTGAATCGTTCCTCAGCAGGCACGGGATGATGCGTATCGGGATCGAGCGCGTTGTAGATCGGCACGCATTCACGCGCGCCGAGTGCTTTGTAATTGCGCACGACCGGATCGCCGCCGCCGTAAGTAAGAATCAGATCGTACTGCGGTATCAGCTCGAGAAACGGATCGGAACGATCAGCTTTGACACGATCGAGTGTCGCCGGTGCATCGACGTCCCAGAACACGCTGATCGTATTCGGCTCTTTGATATCGAACACGGCCGCTTCGAGCAGTTCATCGTAAACACCGACGCCGCTCGTCTTCACCAGCATGTCAACACCGCGCGCCTGTTCGAGTGCACGCCAGACGCCGCCTTCATTCGCGGGATAAACGACCACGCGTGCCCAGTCAGGATCCGGAATGTCGCGATGTTTTTGTCGATCGTAAGCGTCGGGTTCGTAAAACGTGACCTCGTGGCCGAGGTTGTGCAGCGCGCGAATGATGCCGCGATAGTAAGTGGCAGCGCCGTTCCAATACGCCGACACTAGACTCGAACCGAAGAACGCGATGTTCATCCTCAGTTTCATATAACCGGTTTCTCAGCAGAGCGGGGCAAGCCCCGCTGCCACCGCCTCCCGCGTCTCTGCAGCAACACCTGCGTAGATTTCGAGCAACTCGTCGACGCGATGCGCGCACGTGTGTCGTTGCCTGATCGTAGCGAGGCCATTGATCGCCAGTTCTTCAGCCATCTCAGGTTCGCTCAGCACCTGTTGAATAAGTTGCGTCATCTCGATGCCGTCATGCGCGATCAGAAAATCCTTGCCGGGCGTGAAGAGGTGTTCTGTGTCGTACCACGGCGAGCAGATGAGGGGAATGCCGCACGCCAGCGCCTCGAATGGACGAATCGTCGGGATGCCGGGCAGCTCTCTCACGTATGGTCGGCGCGGGATATGTAGCGTGACACGCGCGCGCGCGAACGCTTCCGGCACTTTGTAGTTCGGCAACCAACCGCGATAACGAATACCTGCGCTTTCCAGCGCCGCGACTGCTTCGGCCGGATACCTGACGCCGTACACTTCCGCGTTCAACCGCAGATTCTTCACGGGCTTCAAAAGAAATTCGTGCAACTCCGCAGTGCGCTCGTCGTCACCCCAGTTTCCGATCCAGACGAGATCTACTGTGTGCGGAGTTTTTGGAAGCGGGTGAAAGACGCGAATGTCCGCGGCTTCGTGCCAGGTCCACGCCTGTTTGGTCCAACGGTTGCGCAGGTACTTGTCAGTCAGGACCTGCCCGTACGCGAGCACACCGTCGTAGTCTTTCAAAGTGAAAGGAAGACTCTCGTGTCCAGCGATGCGATGGTGCGTATCGTGAAAGAGCAGAACGAAGTTGCCTTTGAGCCGACGATACTCACCAATTTGTTCAATCAGCTCCGGCTCATTCCACTCGTGCACGATCACGAGTTGCGCCCCTTCCAGAATTCGTTGTAGGGGCGGCCCCCCGTGGCCGCCCCCACGAGGACTGTAACGATGACTAATCAATTGCGGGTACGCTTTCTGAAAATCCTCCAGCGGCTCAGTCCCGTGCTCGGCAAACAGGTTCTGAACACTCCACGAATCTTCCGGCTCGTAAACCTCGACTTCATGTCCACGCGCCAACAGCTCCGACGCAACGCCGCGCAGAAAATGCGCGTTACCGTGGTTCCAATCCGATATCAGCGACTGATAAAACAGGACTATGCGCACCGCGCGAATTCCTCCCGTTTCGCAAAAGCCTTCGTGGTCAACAACTCCTCATACACCGCAACGTAATTCTCAGCCATGCGCGTACTCGAAAACTCGAGCGCCCGCGCGTGTGCGCGTCGCGACATCTCAATGCGCCGCGGCGGATCGTTGATGAGATCGATCAGTTCGTGTTTGACTGCCGCACGATCGTTCGGATCGACGAACACCGCTGCATCCCCCCAGATTTCGCGCAACGACTCGATATTCCCAAGCACGAGCGCACAACCTGACAACGCTGCTTCGAGTGGCGTGTAACCGAATGGCTCGTAAAGCGCGGGCAGCGCGTAGATCGATGCCGATGCGTACCAGCGTCGGAGCCGTGCTTCAGGCAGTGAACCGAGCCAGCGACATTGTCTCGCTATAAAACTATGTCGCGCCGGTCGATCCGGATGCTGAAACTCGCCTGCGACGAGCACCGGCCACGGCAACTCGGACGCAATCTCGGCAACGCAGTTGATGTTCTTGGCTTCGTCCCACAAGCGCCCAGCGGACAGCACGAATGGGCGCTTGCGGCGTGGGGTGAACTGTTCGGCGCTCCGGCCGTTATGAATCACACGCGCGTCGTCGAGTGGTCCATAGTGTGTGTTGAGCGCGCGCAGCATCGCAACGCTCGGCGTAACGACGAGGTCTGCTGCGTGCAGTCCATCGCGAACTTCGGTTTTGTAACGCTGCCATTCCGCGGGTGGTGTTTCACCTTTCACAGCTTGCCACCAGGAATAAACGCACGAGTGACCGGCGACGAGCGCCGGCTTCCGCCACGGCAGGTTGCCGTGTGCGTAGCCGTTGAGATGGATCAGATCTGGTTGCAGCCGACTTTCGAGATGCAGCAGCCAATCACCCGCGCGTTTGACATCGGACCAGCAGTCGGGCATCCACTCGAGTTTGTAATTGCTCTTGAACAGCGAGAGGTTCGAGAGACTGTTCGCATCGTCGCGTTGTGATGCGCTTAGCGATGGGCCCATGGTCGCGAGTAATACTTCCACGTCGTACGCTTGCAGCGCGCGGGTCAACTCCAGCGCGTAGGTCCACACGCCGCCAACCGTGTCCGCTGTCATCAGTATTCTCATCGCGGCTTTGCCTCAAAAATGGGAACTCGCAGTTGGATCGGGTCGGTACAGGGAGCGGTAGCGACCTGGTCAGTGATCAGCATGCGATATTTCCTGGCGATTCGTGATTCGACGATTGGACCAGGTCGCTACCGCTCCCTGTACTGACCCGGCCCCAAGTAAAATTCTTACTTTTGAGGCAAAGCCTCTCATCGCGCTCTATCTCGGAAGTAAGTCTTGTAAATCCTCTCTAAAACTGACTCACCGCCCATACATGCCATCTAGCTTTGCCTCAAAAGTCAGGAAATCATTGTTGGGTCGGGTCAGTACAGGGAGCGGGGTAGCGACCTGGTCAGTGATCAGCATGCGATATTTCTAATAATTCTTGATTCCTATGGTTTGACCAGGTCGCTACCGCTCCCTGTACTGACCCG
>DATNDM010000602.1:0-5138 GCA_035553235.1 Pyrinomonadaceae bacterium
CTAT
This sequence comes from Pyrinomonadaceae bacterium, assembly GCA_035553235.1. Classification (GTDB taxonomy): domain Bacteria; phylum Acidobacteriota; class Blastocatellia; order Pyrinomonadales; family Pyrinomonadaceae; genus PSRF01. The sequence continues at coordinate 5 of DATNDM010000602.1, forward strand.
CCGCTGCAAGTTCAAACGCGCTTGTTCAGACTCTGTTTGCGCCTGCGCCAGACCGACTTGCTGCTCGGCCAATCGTGTTTGAGCGCGTGTGACGTCGACGCCGGTGGCTACGCCCGCATTGCGCTGGTCCTGAGCGAGTTGCAGTAGTGCCTGGGCCAAGTCGACATTCGCCTGTGCGGCAACAACTGCGCGATCGGCACGCAATGCTTCGAGATAAGTGAGGCCTGTGCGACTGGCCACCTGTTCGCGCGCGAGCGCTTCGCCCAGTTCAGCAACGCGAACTCCGGCCTTTCCCGCCTGATAATTCTTAATCGCGCTCAGGTCAAAAACTCTCTGCGTCAGGAACAAACGGGCATCGAAGTTTTTGAATGGCCCGAGAAATGTTCTGCTGATACCAGGAAAGGTGCCCGGCTGGAAACCGAGTGCGACGAGGTTCATCGTCAGGTCTGCCTGGTAGGCCACACCGGAAACGTTAGGCAGCAACGGCGCGCGCGCTTGCTCCTGCTGGCCGCGCGCTTCATTGCGACGTTCTTGTGCTCGAAGTGTTGCGAGATTGTTCTCGATAGCAAGCCTGACTGCTTGCTCGTAGCTCAAGGCAGCGGGTTGGCCGGTCGTGATCTTCGCTGCACCGGGATTCACCGCAGTGGGGATTTCCTGCGCTGACAAACAGCCAGCACACACCAGAACGATAGCTATGACAACCAGAAGGCTCCTCGGTCCCATAACGGTTTACTTATTTCACAGTTGAGATGGCGCGGTATTGTGTCGGATTGTTCGTATTTGCTTCAATTTGCTTCCCGTCACCTTCAACCCTGAATGCAATCCTAAAAATAAGCCGCGGATTTACGCGGATAAACGCTGATCTGCGTTCATCCGCGTGCATCCGCGGCAAATCTTTCAATTCAACGCCACGATTGTCACGGTCTCTGGTCCAAACTGCTTTGAGCGCGGATTTACAGGGACGAACGTGGATCTGACATAATCTATTCAATGTTGCGCACAGTGTGGCGATACGGTTTAGCGGTGGCTGCTGTCGCGGTGGCCCTGCTCATCACCAGATCGCTCGAGAAGTACACGGATATCACACCGCTCTTCTACGCCGCGATCGTCATCAGCGCGTGGTTTGGGGGCATCGGACCGGGACTCCTCGCCGTGGTCCTGGCCGAATTGTCGATCGACTATTATTTTGTCGAGCCGCTCTATGCGCTGGGCCTTGGACCAAAGCCATACAGCTTTCTGATCGTCTTCGGCGTCCTGGCTGTTTTGACGAGTTGGATGAGCAGCAAACGCCGGCGAGCCGAAGAAGGACTGCGGCAGGCGCGCGATGAGCTCGAAACGCGAGTTCAGGAGCGCACGAAGGAGCTCAGACAAGCGAACGAAACGCTGCGCGAACGAGAGGCGGAGTTGACTCACGTCACGCGCGTCATGACCATCGGCGAACTCACCGCTTCCATCGCTCATGAAGTAAATCAACCGCTGGCAGCGATCGTTACGAACGGCAATGCGTGTCTGCGCTGGCTTGGCGGCGCGACGCCCAATCTCTCTGAGGCGCGACAAGCCGTGCAACGGATTATCAAAGACAGCTACCGCGCGAGCGAAGTCATCGCGCGCGTCCGTTCGCTCGTGAAGAAGGCGCCGCCGCGCAACGATCTCGTCGATCTCAACGAAGTGATCGACGAAGTGCTGGCACTCGCACAAAGCGAAACCCGCCGCAATCGTGTTCAGATCAAGCGTGAACTTAAGGACGACTTGCCGCGCGTCCGTGGCGACCGGGTTCAGTTGCAACAGGTCATTCTGAACTTAATCATCAATGGTCTCGAAGCGATCGCGAAGAGTAAAGACAGTGCGAGGGAGTTGTTTATCAGCTCCGGCGTTGATGGAGAAAACAACGTGATCGTCGCGGTGAAAGATTCCGGCGAGGGACTCGATTCCGCGAACCTCGAACGCGTTTTCGACGCGTTCTACACGACGAAGCCGGAAGGCATGGGCATGGGACTCGCGATCAGCCGCACGATTATCGAGTCGCACGGCGGGCGCCTTTGGGCCACACCAAATTCGCCGAAAGGCGCCGTCTTTCAGTTTACGTTGTCGACGGGAACGGAGAACGCCTCATGACGAACGACGGTGACATCGTGTACGTCATTGATGATGACGAATCGATCCGCGAGGCGCTGAACAGTCTCATCCGATCGGTGGGACTGAAGGTTGCGACCTTCGCGTCGGCGCAGGAGTTCCTCCAAAGCCCGCGGCCTGATGTGCCTGCTTGTTTGATACTCGACGTCCGCATGCCGGGGCTCAGCGGTCTCGATCTCCAGCGCGAACTTGCCGAAGCGAACATTCACATCCCCATCATCTTCATCACGGGTCATGGCGATATTCCGATGTCAGTGCGCGCGATGAAAGCGGGCGCGGTTGAGTTTTTGACTAAGCCGTTTCGCGATCAGGATCTGCTCGATGCGATTCAGCAGGCGCTCGAACGCGATCGGCGCACGCGTTCGGAACATGCCGATACTGCGGAGCTTCGCAGGCGTTTTCAGTCACTCACGCCCCGCGAAACCGAAGTGTTTGCGCTCGTAGTGAAAGGAATGCTCAACAAGCAGATCGCACTGCAACTGGGCACGAGCGAAATCACCGTAAAACTGCATCGGCGCCAGGTGATGGAAAAAATGCGCGCCGACTCCCTCGCCGACCTCGTCCGTATGTCGGAAAAGTTAGCCGCGGATTTTCGCGGATGAACGCGGATTGATCTGCGTTTATCTGCGTAAATCCGCGGCCCTATACAAAGGTATAATAGTTTTCTCACCTCGCAACGTCTTAATCTCTTCACGTAATGACTATCCCGGTGATTTCAATCGTTGACGATGACGAGTCGGTGCGAACGGCGCTCAAGAGCCTGATCGACTCGGTGGGTTTTCGCGCGGAGGTGTTCGGCTCGGGAGAAGAATTTCTGAAGTCGACGGCCCTTTCGCAAACAGACTGCCTGATCGCCGACGTTCGCATGCCGGGAATGACCGGCCTGGAACTGCAGGAGCGGCTGCATGCCGCCAACTCGTCCATTCCAATCGTCTTCATCTCGGCCCACGACGACAAAGACGCGCGGGCACGAGGCTTGCGGGCGGGAGCAATTGACTTCCTCCAAAAACCTTTCAGCGAGGAGTCCCTGCTCGGAGCGATCAGCGCCGGTCTGGATAAGAGTTAGAAACGGAAAAGGGGAGCCATGTTACAAACTGCCAGTGCTTTGAACTATCAACCAATGACTGCTCGAGTTGTGAAACCCCTCTCAATTCACAACCGGGCGGAACTCGTGAAGCCCACGAGCAACGATCTTTCAGTTCTCTATCCCCAGTCAGTACTGAGATCGAGTGACGGCATCGGGTGGCAAAATGTCCGCGCGGTGCATTTTCGCCACACTGCGGGAGAGGCCGTGATTCCGGCCTCCGACGACCATTGCATCGTAAAAAACCTCGGCGATGCGTTTTCCGCGACTGTTTATCGCGGCAAACGTCGATACGAAGGCGAAGTGCTTTCCAGCGAAAGCGCGATCATCCCGGCAGGCTCGTCATGGGTTTGCCAGGCTGAGAACTCCGACTCGCTCGACCTCCTGCTGCTTTATTTGCGACCGTTGTTTGTACGCTCGGCGGCGGGCGAGTTGAACTTCTCACACACCGAGATCGGGTTGACCCCGCAAATCGGTTTCAAGGACAAGAATATTTGCCACGTGGCGATGTCGCTCCTGCACGAGTTGAACGACGCGAACGTCGTCGGCCGGCTTTATGCGGACTCACTCGCGCCCGGACTCGCGATCCAGCTTGTTCGTCGCTACAGTTCACTACAGGACGTACACGTCGGACACGGCGGAATGGCGCCGCACAAGTTACGAAAAGCGATTGCGTTGATCGATCATCATCTTTCGGACGAAGAGGAAGGACGCGTTGCCCTTCGTGCGGTCGCGCGGGCGGTGCGCATGAGCTACTTCCATTTTTCGCGCGCCTTCAAACAGTCGATGGGAATGACCGCGACGAACTACATCGCGGAACGCCGCATTGAACGGGCGAAGAAGATGCTTGAGGAAACGGAATTGCCTATTTCGGAGATTGCCCTGCGTTCGGGTTTCTCCAGCCAGAGTCACTTCACGACGGCGTTCCGCAGGCTGGCGGGAGCGACACCCAAAGCCTTCCGCGCTGCGCTATAATCACAACGGCTTTGCCTTAAAAGTCAGGATTGTTTGTTGGACACGGTCAGTACCATCGTGTCCAATGGCTTTGCACAAACTCGCGACATCGCTCTTCTCTGCGCAATCTCTGCGTTCTCTGCGTCTCTGCGGTGAGTTATTGCTATGAATTAGTTGACCGCAGAGACGCAGAGAACGCCGAGGTTGCGCAGAGAAATCAGTGGATGGATCTGTTGTGAAGAAGAAGAAATTCAGCTTAGTTGATTTGCTGCGACCTCACCGCTGGATGCTCGTGCTGGCGTTTCTCGCCGTCCTCGGCGAGGCGGCGACTGATCTGCTCGAACCGTGGCCGCTCAAGATCGTCTTCGACTACGTGTTCGGCACGAAGCACATGCCGGCGTGGATGTCGGGATTGATCGGCTCCACGTTTGGGGTCAGCAAAGTCGCGACCCTCAATTTCGCGATCCTCGCCGTCATCGTCATCGCCGTTGGCGGCGCGCTGAGCGCCTACGCGGAGAAGTACCTGACCACTTCAGTCGGTCAATGGGTGATGCACGACCTGCGACGGATTCTTTATCATCACATTCAACGCCTCTCGCTCGCTTATCACGATCAAAAACGCACCGGCGATCTGATCAGCACCGTCACAGCCGACATCGATTCGATCCAGGACTTCATCTCGCAAGCGCTGCTCGGCATGGTCGTGGCCGTGCTGACGCTCGTCGGCATGCTCGGCGTCATGTTCTATCTCAACTGGCGCTTCACCCTGATCGCGCTTTCAATCACACCAGTCCTCTTTATTGTCGTCTACACCTACACACGGCGCATCAAGCAGGCATCGCGGGCGCTGCGCAAGAAAGAGGGCGAAGTAGTTTCGGTCGTCGCTGAAGTGCTCAACTCGATCCGGGTCGTCAAAGCGTTTGCGCGCGAAGACTACGAAGAGGAGCGTCTGGCCCAGCGAAG
>DATNDM010000603.1:0-7603 GCA_035553235.1 Pyrinomonadaceae bacterium
AAAACGATCGGTAAGCACGATCACGTTATCAGCGCCGGCTTCGAACTCTTCGGGCTTGAAGACACGGCCGTGCGCTGGGGCGACACCCATCATCGGGAAGAAATCGGCCGTTGCGGCGAGGCCAAGCAGGCGTTCCGCAGTATGACCCTGTTCGGTGAGATTAACGCTGCTGTAGGTGTAAGCCACCATCTTTTCGAAGACGGTGTTCTGGTCGTGCTGGTCGAAGAAGTTTGCATTTGAGAACGGCCAGTTTTGCGAGTGTGGCGAAGTACGCCAGACTCGCACCAACTGTTCGGACTGCGGATACGGCAGCGCGCGAAAGAGGAACGTATTCAGCACGCTGAACATCGCGGTGTTGACGCCGATGCCGAGAGCAAGCGTCAGCGCCGCGACGACGGTAAAACCCTTGTGCTTGAGCAGCATGCGAAAGCTATAGCGCAGATCCTGCGATACAGTGGTCATACACGTTCTCCAAAAATTTTACTTAGGACTCAATATTCAGAACACCTTAGCAGCCCGAGTTGTGACAGTTTCTTACTATTTGTGCGTTTTGTGCCTTTTCTGGCTATGATCAGGCGCAGTATGACAGCCGGCTATAGTCACATCAACAACTTGATCTTCGATTGGGACGGTACGCTCGTCGACTCAGCGCAACTCGGACTGATCGCTTTCGAAAAGACGTTCAGCGAACTCGGTGTGCCGTTCGTTCACGACGTCTACGAAGCGACCTATTCGCCAAACTGGTATCGCACTTACGAAGCGCTAGGGATGCCGAAGGAGCTTTGGAACATCGCGGATGGACTATGGCTTCAGCATTACGGTGAAGAGTGTGCGCCGTTGATTGAAGGAGTAGGCGCAACGCTGCTGGCACTGCGCGATAAAGGGTATCAACTTGCGGTCGTCACCAGCGGCAGCCGAAGCCGCGTGTGCCGCGAGGTCGAACAGTCAGTGTTGAAAGACGCATTTGCCGTGGTGGTCTGTAATGACGACATTACAAACAAGAAGCCTCATCCGGAAGGACTCGAGCGCGCGATCAGCGACATGAATGTCCATCCGTCACATTGCGCTTACGTTGGCGACGCGCCTGAGGACATCGAGATGGGCCGTCGCGGAAACGTGCTGACGATCGGAGTGCGGAGTGCGTACCCGAGTAGCGGGCGCGTGCTAACGGCGAAGCCGGATCTCTACATCGAACGAATTCCCGAACTGGTAGACCACTTTTAGTAACTGCCCGAGATGAAAATAACAGCTCTAACTGTCATCGGAATTCACTTTGTCGTGGTCGTTCTGCATTCGATCGCTCATAACGTACTGCCGGTAGAAGCGACTCCTGCGCAGTTAGCCTTTATCTTGCCTGTGATCATCGTGGCGCCGTTGGTTGCCGGTGTAATACTCATAAAATTTGAGAAGGCCGGGATGATCCTGTTGGCTGCGACCATGCTTGGCTCGTTGATCTTCGGCATCTATTACCACTTCATCGCCGACACGATTGATCACGTGGCCCACGTAGCGCATCGAGAACCTCTTTTCTGGTCGCAGATGTTCGTGGTCACGTCCTATCTGCTCGCTATTACAGAAGCAGCCGGTGCAGCAGTTGGGTTAATCTCGCTCTTACGTCAAAAGCAATCCATAAAGAGTTATGCCGCTTGAGGCTTAGTTCTCTTTTGTGCTTTTGTGCCTTTTTGTGGCTAATCAGAACTGCGTCGCAATCCTTGATAGATCAGCTCGTGCGTCGGGACCGCAACGCCGGCTTCGCGCGCCATGCGCACGATCGCCCCGTTTTGTGACTCAAGTTCCGAAGGTTTTCCAGCCGCGATATCACGTTGCATCGAGCTGGTAGCGTCTTCAGGCAGACCATCCACAGCGCTCATCACTTTATCGATCGAATCTGGCGGCAGTTTGATGCCGCGCGCATGTGCCAACGCGTAAATCTCCTTCATCGCGCTGAGTATTTGCGCGCGCCACTTCGGATCTGAGCGAATCACTCCTGCGGGCGCGTTCGCCATCGCGCCGACGCCGCTGAAAGACGCGATGAAGAGAAACTTTGTCCAGAGCGCGACTTGAATGTCTTCAGCGATCGCTATATTCAAACCGGCGTGCTTGAACACCTGTTCAATCCGCGCGATGCGATCGGTATGCCGATTATCAATCTCGCCAATGATGATCGAGGGCTCGAAACCCGCGTGTCGAATATGACCGGGCTGTACCACATAACTGACGATCCGGCAAAGCCCGCCAATGACGCTGGCAGCTCCGAGTTCGTCAACGAGCTGCGACACAGCATCAACGCCGTTCTGCAAAGGAAGCACGGTCGTGTGTGCGCCGACGACAGGTTTTATCGCGCGCGCCGCCTCCGGCACCTGCCACGCCTTGACGCCGAGAATCACGAGCTCGACATCATCAACCTCCCCCACATCATCGGTCGCCTGCGCCGGATAAATCACGAAGTCCCCATCCGTACTATCAACCCTCAGCCCATTCGTTCTGATCGCCCGCAAATGCTCCCCACGCGCAACAAACACGACGTCCTCGCCAGCCCGCGCGAGCCTTCCGCCGAAGAACCCACCAACTCCACCTGTTCCGAAAACAGCTATTCGCATATTTAGAAATTATTTTAGCCGCAGATTAACGCACTTTCACCCGGATGAGTAGTTGCACGTAAGATTGTTCGAAAACAACAACCGCAGAGACACAGAGAACACAGAGGTTGCACAGAGAAGAGCCAGGGGACAGACTTTTCGGGCAAAGCGCGTTGAGCGGGCTTTGCACGAAAAGTAGTCCTCTCGGGATTTGAAGTCTTCTCTGCGGTCTCTGCGTATCTCTGCTATCTCTGCGTTAAATATTCTCGTGAGAAGAATCCGAGAGTTGTAAAAAACACTTTTCGTGCAAGGCGCGGTGAGCGTTAATCATGTCACCTTCACCAAAATTTTTTGGATAAAGTGTCCCTAAAAACACGCCAGTTGCGACGCGCCGCTCCATGTGTATGATTGCGTCATGACCAGCATTCTTGAGAACACGGAATTTTCACGGGAGACGGCCGACAGTTCGGTATTTAAAAGCTTTTGGATGGGTGGGTTCGAGTGCTCGACGCACCGCCTGCCACGGCGTAAAGCAATGGGACGCTTCGCCGGACAACGGCTCGATCTCATCGCTTCGACACGCCACGACGAGTTTGCACTCCAGGATTACCAGCGTCTACAACAAGTCGGCATACGTACGGCGCGCGACGGTGTGCGCTGGCACTTGATCGAGAAATCACCTTTTCGTTACGAGTTTTCGAGCCTCGTTCCGATGCTGCGTGCAGCTCGCGAAACGCAGACACAAGTCATCTGGGATTTACTTCACTACGGCTGGCCCGACGGACTAAACGTCTGGGGCGCGGCATTCGTCGAGCGCTTCGCACGTTTCGCGCGCGCCACTGCGGAAGTCATTCTCGAAGAAACAGGCGCTCCGATCTACGTGACGCCCGTGAATGAGATCTCATTCGTCGCGTGGGGTGGTGGCGACGCGGGATTTTTGAACCCGTTCGCGAAGCGACGCGGTCCCGAGCTCAAGGCGCAACTCGTGCGCGCATCGATCGCCGCGATCGAAGCCGTGCGCGAGGTTGATCCGAGTTCGCGCATCTGCCACGCCGAGCCTATCATTCACATCGCAGTCGACCCTGACTATCCCGAAGAAGCTGCGGCCGCTGAACGTTATCGGATGTCGCAATTCCAGGCGTTCGACATGCTCGCCGGTCGACTCTGTCCGGAACTCGGCGGGCGCCCTGAGTATCTCGATTTACTTGGCCTTAATTACTACTCGAACAATCAGTGGATTCACCAGGATCCGGATTTACCCAAGTCGCGCCGTCGGAAGGATGTTTTATTGCCGCCGTCGCATCCGCTGCACCGGCCTGTGCGCGAGATGCTGCGCGAGGTTTACGAGCGTTATCGGCGGCCGATCTTCATCGCCGAGACGGGTATCGAGGGCGACGCGCGCCCTGCGTGGTTACGTTACATCGGTCAGGAAGCGCGCGCGGCAGCGGCTTCAGGCGTCGAACTCGAAGGGCTGTGTCTCTATCCGATCATCGACTATCCCGGGTGGGGCGACGACCGTCACTGTTACTCAGGGTTGTGGGGCTACGCTGACGACGAGGGCCAGCGCGAGATCTACGAGCCGCTCGCAGAAGAGCTCGCGCACCAACAGCAGTTGTGGGACATTCAGCGTCGCGAGCATCGTGCGGTCCAGGAGACCATCAATACGGACAAGATCGACGAAGCCGCCCGCGAATCGGACGTCGCCGCCCAACGCAGCCGCACAAAACGCAGGGAGTAACTACGGCCCGTTTCGATGGTGACCCAATTTGAACTGCTTCTCTGTGCAACCTCTGTGTTCTCTGTCTCTCTGTGGTAGAAAACCGTAACCACAGAGACACAGAGAACACAGAGGTTGCACAGAGAAATCCCTCAAACCAGGGTTGTAAATGCGCGTTTTATTAGTTGAAGACGACGTGCGGATGGCGGACGTGATTGCGAAGGGTCTGCGGGAGCAGAGTTATGCCGTTGACGTCGCTCATGACGGAGAGGCTGGTCTTTATCAGGCGTCGATCAATGACTACGACGTGATCGTGCTCGATGTGCTGTTGCCGAAGCACGATGGATATGAAGTTTGTCGTGAACTGCGCACGCGTGGTAATGCGACTCCGGTCCTGATGCTCACGGCGCGCGCGGCGATTGACGATCGCATCACCGGTTTTGACGCGGGTGCCGACGATTATCTCACCAAGCCTTTTTCGTTTCGCGAGTTACTGGCCCGTCTTCATGCGCTGCTCAGGCGCGACTCGCAGCTTCGTCCTGACGTCATCGAGATCGGCGATCTCGTGGTCGACTCGATCAGTCACCGCGTCTCGCGTGCTAATCACGAGGTCCAACTAACAGCGAAGGAATACGCGCTGCTCGAGTATCTCGCGCGCCGCGTGGGCCAACTCGTCTCGCGAGCCGAGATCGCGGCCCACGTTTGGGACGACAAGTTCGATCCGTTTTCAAACACGATCGAGGTATACATGAACCGGCTCCGTAAAAAGATCGATGGAGAACACTCACTCAAACTCCTGCACACGCGCCGCGGCGAAGGCTACATGCTCGACGTTCGCCATTAATGGCCACAAAAAGCACAAAAGCACAAAATAACTTTGCCGTGACAGCGAACGAAAACCGGCGAGGTTTCTGCTGATCTGTGTGTTTTGTGCTTCTTTGTGGCTACGTCTATTAATCTTCTATTAAGGTTGGCCCGGCTATACTCGGCCCATTCACGAGACGAGTATGACGAAACCAGGAAGTCCGAAGGAATTCCCCCTTGCGGTACTGTTCGCACTACTCTGTTTATCAGCCCTACACGCGCAAACCCCTTCACCGCAACCAACACCGGCGCCGCTGTTACTCGATGAAGCGTTGCGACTCGCAAACGCCCAGGCATCGACTTTTCAATCAGCCGCCATCAACGAACGCATCGCCGCAGAAGACGTGCGCCAGGCCCAGGCTGCATTTTTGCCGAAGGTCAGCACGCCGCTGAGTTACATCTACACGTCGCCTGCATTGGGCCTGCCGCCGGGCGAACCGCGTGCGCCGAGTTTCATCTCAGCAGACGCTATCGGTGTCACCGACGCACTCGTAAACGTGGCGGGCGACTTCGACATCGCGGGCCGGCTGCGCGCATCGCTCGCGCGGAACCGCGCGTTGCTGGCTGCCGCGCACGCGGGCACTGACGTGGCGAAGCGCGCGTTGGCCCAGGCAGTAATCGAAGCTTATTACGGACTTGCACTCGCAAACGCCCAACGTCGCGCAGCCGAAGGAAATCTCGTCACCGCCGAAGAGTTTGAGCACATCACGTCTTTGCTGCTGAGCGGTGGCGAAGTGGCGTCGGTTGATCTGACGCGGGCCCAGTTGCAAACACTCGCGCGTCGCGATGAATTAGAACGTGCTCGCGCAAACGAAGACGTGGCGGCAGGTGCGTTGCGAGTCTTCGTCAACTACGAATTTTCGCGGCCAATCAACACGACGGATTTAGCGTTGGACATTCCGATCGATTCGGACTATCGGCAATTCAAAGCCGAAGAGGTTTCGCGCCGGCCCGAGTTCGTCCAACTCGAACAACAACTGCGAGCCGCACGACAGGAGATCACGATCGCGCACGCCGATCGGTTGCCTTCCCTTTCGTATTCGATCAACGGCGGGTTTGAGACTGACTCAGTCAAAGAGCCGCGGCTGAAGGAGCACACCGGAGTTTCGGCGGCGATTAGTCTTTCGATTCCGATCTTCGATTGGGGTGCGACACGCAGCCGCGAACGCCAGGCACATCTGCGCGTCGAATTGGCGGAAAACGAACGAACGATTGCGCTGCGCGGTTTCACGCAGCAGTTCTACGCGGCGCGAGCGCAGGTTGACAGCGCGGCCGCACGCATCGCGTTGGCGCGTGAAGGCGTCGCGAAGGCGCAGGAAAATGTTTCGGCGTCGATCGCGCGTTATCGAGCGGGCGAGGCGCAGATCGTTGAAGTCACGGACGCGCAAACAACACTCGTTGAACAACGCAGTGCACTGTATCAAGCGATCTTCGACTACCAGACCGCGCTCGCGCGATTGAAGCAAGCAACCGGACGTTGAAATTCAAAGGCAGGGGTGAAATGAGCGCCGAAGGGGAGAGATGAGCGACGAAGAAGTCGATCAACTTTTAGCCGAGCAGCGCCGAGCCCGGATCGTTCGTCAGCGAAACATCGTGCTGATCGTTCTGGCGTTCGTGATCGTGCTCATCGGTCTGATCATCTGGCGCGTGCGGAGTGCAAAGCCCGCAGCGGAAGCGGAAGTCACGCCGACAGTCAGCGTCAAGGTTGCGAAGGCTGAAAAGGCGACGATCGCAGCGCCCGTAACCGCAGTCGGCACCATCTGGCCGCGTGAAAAAGCCGACGTCAGTGCGAAGATTGGCGCTCAGATCAAGTCGATGGCGCTGTTGAAAAACAAACTCGTCCGCGCAGGACAAGTTATCGCAGTGCTCGAATCGCGCGATCTTCAGGCACAACGAGCGGAGGCTGTCGCGGCGCTCAACGAAGCACGAGCAAACGAACGCAGTCTCATCACCGGCACGATTCCAAAAACAAACGCGGAAGACCAAAAAGCACTGAACGACGCTCGTGCCAAGGTCAACAACGCACGCGCGACTTACGAACGTCGTCGCGCCCTGTACGACAAAGGCGGCATCTCGAAAAAAGATCTCGAAGGCTCGCAACTGGATTTACAGACGGCGGAAAATGAGCTTCGCCTTCAGGAACAAACTGTCGCGCTGCGGGCCCACTCGCTGAACCCAAACGATCGCGCACTCGCAGAAGCACGCACCGCTCAAGCGCAACAACATCTCGCCACGCTCGACGCGCAACTGAGTTACGCCACGATCCGTTCGCCAATTACAGGCATCGTCACGGATCAATTTCAATATGAGGGCGAGTTTGCCGCCGCTGGTGGAAAGCTCGTGACAATCGCCGATACCAGCAGCGTGATTGTAAAGGCGCCTTTTTCAGACACCGCCGTGGCCCAGGTGAAAACCGGCGACACCGTGACGGTCGTGCCGACTG
>DATNDM010000604.1:0-5220 GCA_035553235.1 Pyrinomonadaceae bacterium
CGGCACGAGCAAACTCGCCCGAAAGAAACTGCGCCCACGAATCTGATTGTTCAGCAGCAGCGCGAGACCGAGCCCGAGCAGGAATTCGCACGTCAACGCCGCGACAGCGTAAACAAGCGTATGGCCCATCGCCGTCCAGAAGAAATTATCCGAGAAGAGTCGGGTGAAATTTCCCAAACTCCACGTCGCGCCCGCCGCGCTTTCCTGTTGCAGACTGATCGTGACGGAATAGATGAGCGGGTAGATTGACAGCGCGAGTAGCACCGCGAGCGCCGGCGCGAGAAAGAGTGCGGGCAGCAGCAGCTCGCGTTTATTTGGCGCGTTGAAGAATCTTCTCGATCTCGGCATTCGCCTGGCTCATCGCATCGGCGGGCGACAGCTCACCGCTGTTCGCCTTCGAAAGAAAGATGCCGAAAGCGTTTTCGATTTCGTTCCAGTAAGGCGTGCGCGGGCGCGGCCGCGAGCTTTCGAGCGAGCGCAACTGCGCCGGGTACGCCGGGTTCTTCGCGACCAGTTCGGCATCGTGGAAAAGTGAGCGGCGCGTTGGTGGATTGCCCCGCAGTGCTGACCGTTTCATCTGCTCAGCACTTGTGGCCCAAAGCAGGAAGTCCATTGCGGCCTCGGCGTTCTTCGAGTAGCGCGGGATCGCGATCAGCCAGTTACCAATCTCAGCTTGTCCGGGTTTCTTCGCACCGGGCAGCGTCGTGAACTCCATCTTCCCGATCACCTTCGATCGCGATGGGTCACTGAATGGACTGATCCACACTGGCCAGTTGATCGACATCGCCGCCGTTCCCTGCAACAGGTGTGCACCGACTTCGTCAGCATTAAAACTCGCGTAGCCCGGCGGCGAGTATTTGCCGAGCTCGAGCATGAACTGAAGCGCCGCGATGCCTTCGGCACTGTTGACGTTCGGCTTTCCATTCGCGTCGAACATCTCGCCGCCGAAGGCCCAGAAGATCGGCATGAAGTCAGCGACGGCTGCATTGCCCTGCGCGGCGCGCATCACGTAGCCATACATCTTCGAACCCGTTTCTTTCTCCTGGATGGTTTTGGCTGCCGCGAGCACATCGTCCCAGGTCGCGGGCGGCTTCAATGAGTGCTTCTCAAAAAGATCTTTACGATAAAAAAATAATTGCGAGTTGCCGACGTACGGAAGGGCGTAGAGGGCACCCGTTTGAAACGGGTGGCGACAGACGTTGAGCGACGCCTCGACAAAGTCCGGATCCGGGCCCGATTGCCCGCGTTTTTGCAGCAAAGGCGTCAACTCCGTCAACACGTTTTCGTTCGCAAACCGCGGGAACCACGGGTCGTCGAGCATGATCAGGTCGTATGCGCCGGTCCGAGTTTTTAAATCTATTAATTCTTTCTCAAAAAGATTCGCATAAGGAAACTGAGCGATGTCGATGTGCACGCCGGTTTGGGCCTCGTAGTCGTGGGCGGCGGCGGTGAGCGCCTCGCCTTCAGCGCCCGAGATCACAGCGAGCGTCAGTTGTTTTCGGGTTGATCGAGGAGTGCAGCTAACGGCCAGCAGTAAGAGCAGCGTCAAAAGTAGTGTGCGCATTTTAGTTGGCAAACGATAGTGACCTAATTGCACTTCTTCTCTGTTGCACAGAGAAGATTAACACTGATGGGCCGGATCAGAACTGATAATATGCACCTATGCGACAAATCGTGACGACTGCAAACGGCGACATCGACGTGCTCAAGGTCCAGGAGAAGCCCGATCCAACACCGCGCGACGACGAGGTCGTGATTCGCGTGCGCGCTGCCGGCTTGAACTTCGCCGACATCCTCGCGCGTCAGGGACTCTATCCCGATGGACCGCCGAAGCCGTGTGTGATGGGATACGAAGTCAGCGGCGTCGTCGATTCGGCAGGCAAAGATGTGAACAGCTCATTAGTCGGCAAGTCCGTCGTGGCGATGACGCGTTTTGGTGGGCAGTCGGAAATGATCGCGGTGAAGGCGACGCAGATGTTTGAGAAACCGGAGAAGTTGACTTTCGAGCAGGCGGCGGCGATTCCCGTGAACTACCTGACAGCCTACGCGTTGCTCGTCGTCATGGGCTCGTTGCACGAAGGCGAGTCGATTCTCATTCACAATGCCGGCGGCGGTGTCGGACTCGCCGCACTCGACATCGCGAAGAAGATCGGCGCGGTGACTTACGGCACTGCGAGTCCGAGCAAGCACAAGTTTCTGACTGATCGCGGGCTGGACCACCCGATCGACTATCGCAAACAGGACTGGCAGCCGCAGTTGATGCAACTCACGAATGGTCGTGGTGTGGATCTGATTACCGATCCGATTGGTGGCGCGCATTTCAAGAAGAGTTACAACGCGCTGCGGCACACCGGACGCCTCGGAATGTTCGGCGTCTCGGTCGGTTCGGGAAACGGGATTTCGGGCAAGTTGAAGATGTTGAAGGCGGCGCTGCAAATGCCACGGTTTCATCCTTTGGGATTATTCAATAAGAACCGCGGCGTGTTTGGGTTGAACCTGGGCCACATGTGGCACGAGCCTGAAAAGGTGGCGTTGTGGATGCGCGACATTCTGCGCGGTGTCGAGGAGGAATGGATTCTCCCGCACGTTGATCAAGCGTTCTCGTTTGACGATGTAGGCAAGGCGCACCGGCGGCTCGAGGAACGGAAGAACATCGGCAAGGTCGTGTTGATTCCTTAATATTCTTCAGATCTGCGCTTCGCGATAAAAAACGAAACCACTGTCGAGTAGATCAAGCCAAAGAGTATTGCGCCGAGAAACAGTCCGAGGAATGCTCCGAGCATGATGCGCCACAGCGGGAGGTTGGCGGCTCCAGGCTCACTCGCGAGCCACTTCGTTCCGACAATCACCAGCACGATGACGAAGAAGATCGACGACGTAAGTCCGTAGACGAAGGAGATCGCGACGCCGGTCTTCAGTCCTTCTTTAAAGGTAGGCGCATCACGTTTCTGGTGCTCGAGTGCTTTCAGGCCGAGATAGATCATCGCAAACTGCAGGATGTTGAAGAACACTGGAGCGCCGAGTGTGTGAACGAGCGATTGGGGATTGGAGACGAGCGAGTGTGTGATCAGCACCCACGCGATCACGCCGAGTGTGATCATTAGTCCGTACTTGATAGGTATCTTCATATTGTTTTTAGCCGCGGATTTTTCGCGGATAAACGCGGATCTATTCCCATGCGGGTTTGTCGTTCCAATATGGCGCCCAGGCGAGTGTGAGCACCTTAACCGTGATGTTTGCTTTCGTCGGTTTCAGACTGACTTTTTCGAGTTGTTCCGTTTGTGGATCGAAGGATTGCTCGAGCGCCTTCGTCTCGGCTTGAAAGTCTGCTTCGAGCTCCGCGAGCCTCTGCGCGATTGCTTCGACGTTGTCTTCGGCGCGGTCGACATCCGAGGCCTCCTTCATCGACCGGCTCACACCACGCGCCGCTGTTGTCGCACGGCCGAGTGTCGACACGCTCGTTCGCTTTCGACCTAAGAATGACGACAGCAACGTGGCGCCAAATGAGATCGCGGTCTGCACCTTCTGTCCCTGCGCCTGCTCCCGTTCGCGCTCGACAGCCTGTTCCGCGCGGCGCTTGCGATCCTCCAGCACCTCGAGCTTCGGCGCATACTTCTGTCGCAACTTCTCTACCGCTTCGTCGCGTTGCTCGCGCGCGAGTTGCTGCAAGCGAACACGAAAGTCGCGTTCACTCTCGCCCGGATTCGAAACGATCTCCAGCGCCGGACTCTCCATCAACTCGAGTCGCTGGTTTCGATAAATCCAGCTCGCGAGATCTTTGCGCCAGGTCGCGTAACTCTTAACCTTTGTCGCTTCAGACGGAACTTCAGCGAACTGCGCTCCGGCTTGCGGCTCGGCTTCGAGATCTTCGACAGGCAGATCGATCGCGACGGCCTGGGCCCAATCAAGACCCGCCGGCCCATCCGCAAACGCTGCTAACAAATTCAACTGCTGCGTCATCTCAATCGTCTTCGAACTGCTGTAATGAATCTCCGCTGTTCCGAGTAGCATCGGATGATAAGTCAGCGTTGCGTTTGCTTCGCCTGACGAGCGAACGGGAATGTAGTACTGGCTGATGTCGGGCGGTAGTATCGCGCGTTCGGTTTTCCCCGCCGCACTCGCGACCGGTGCCGGTGCCGTCGCAGCCGCAGCGCGCGCCGGCGTGACAGCAGTCGCTTTCAAGGGATCCATCAACAGTTTGATCTGCGCGCGTGTCAGTGGTCCACGCAAGTACGACAACGCCCAGCGCGTTTCGAAAAGCTCAGGCGCGTCGTCGTGTACGTTGTTCATCAGGAAGATGCGCTTGTCGAGTCCGGCCAGCAGTTGCTCCATCGCCTGCTTGTCAAACTTCTGACCGGTGCCCGCGGCGATGCCCTCGAGTCCTTCCAACACGCGCGCTTTGTCACGCTCAGTTTGCAGGCGACCGATGAACCACGTGCCCGTGTTTGCGAGTCCTTTGTAATCGAGGTCGACGGGATTCTGCGTCGCCAGCACCACACCTAGACCAAACGCACGTCCCTGTTTCAGTAACGTCATCAGCGGGAGCTTCGACGGCGGATTTGCGACCGGTGGGAAGTAGCCAAAGATCTCGTCCATGTAAAGTATCGCGCGCAGGCTCGACGTGCCCGATTGCGTTCGCATCCAGCCGAGCACCTGGTTCAACAGCAGCGACACGAAGAACATCCGCTCCGCGTCTGACAGATGTGCGATCGAGAAGATTGAGTGGCGCGGCTTGCCTGAGTCGGTGTGCAGAAACTTCGGAATGTCGAGCGCTTCGCCTTCCATCCAACTCGCGAAACTTGGCGACGCGAGCAGGTGATTCAACGACATTGCGAGCTCGAAACGATCCTGGGCAGGGAAGTAGGAGTCGAGTTCCATCACGCCGACTTTCGTGATCGGTGGCGTCTGTACGTTTTGAATGAGGCTCGAGAGGTCGAGATCGCGTCCGGCAGACCACTCGTGATTCAGAACGTTTGAAAGCAGAATGTGCTCGCGACTGCGGACCGGATCGGCATCGATACCGATGAGTGCGAGGAGGCTCGTGACGGTCGTGTTGATACGTTCGGCGAGTGCTTCGTTGTCTTGCCTGATCGTTTCCGGCGGCGCGACGAATGACTTCAGAATCGAGACGGGCAGGCCCGCGTTGCTGCCGGGTGTGTAGATGCGGAAGTCAGCGGCGTCTTGCAGTCGCTTGATGCGCTCGCCGTCTTCGCCCCATTT
>DATNDM010000605.1:0-2524 GCA_035553235.1 Pyrinomonadaceae bacterium
AGGTGGCCCAATCGCCGCTCGCGATCTCCATTCGTCACGATATCGGGAATTCGTCTACTCACAGCCTCCTCAAACCTGTCGCGCAGCGCTCGATCGTGAACCGCGCGTTGCTCAAACTCTTCGCGCGCGAGTTTCACCGCCTCGCCAAACGCGACGATGCCGGGCACGTTCTCAGTGCCGGCGCGTCGCTCGCGCTCCTGATGTCCGCCGACATTCTGACCTCGTAACCGAACACCGCGTCGCACGTAAAGCGCGCCGATACCTTTCGGCGCATACAATTTGTGAGCTGACATCGTCAGGAGATCACAACCAAGCTCGTCCACATTCAACCGCAATCGTCCCGCAGCCTGCACCGCATCCGTGTGAAACGTGAGCTGCCGGTGACCTGCGGCTCGTTTTTCACGCACGAGCGCGCCGATCTCTGCGATCGGTTGGATCGTCCCGATCTCGTTGTTCGCGATCATGATCGTGATCAGGACTGTGTCCGCCCGAAGCGCGGCTGCGACATCCTCAACCCTCACGATCCCGTTCCTATAAACCGGTAGCCGCGTGACTTCCCAGCCGTGTTTTTCCAACTCCGCACAAACCCCAGCGACTGATGGATGTTCGATCGACGACGTAATGATGTGTCGCCCGTGCGTCGCTGAAGCTTCACAAAGACCACGAATCGCGAGGTTGTTCGCCTCAGTTCCACCCGACGTGAAGACGATCTCGTTCTGTTTCGCGCTCACCAGTGACGCGACTTCGCGTCGCGCCCGATCAACCGCCGCACGCGCTTGCTGCCCAAAACCATGCACGCTCGACGCGTTTCCGAAATTTTCGACCACTGCGCGGGCCATCGCCGCCGCGACACGCGGGTCGACAGGCGTCGTCGCGCTATTGTCCAGGTAAACTCTGCGTACTGAATTCGGCATCTGAAGGGGAGTTTGCCATAAAGAGGCACAAAAAGCACAAAAGTGCCTCCGTTAGATCACTCTCCTTAAACTTGAGCTTTTTTGTGGTCAATCTTAGTGATACATTCAAACACCGAGGACACAATATGAATTATCTGAAGCTTCCCCTGGTGGTTTTGTTGAGCATCTGCATTACCGGCTTGCTGGCGATCATGCCCGCCAGTGCGCAGGGAACCACGGCGCTCGAGCGCGGCTATCGCACCGGTTATTCAGACGGTTACACAGCCGGATATCGGGACGTTTCCACGAACGCTCCTCGTAACTATCAAAATAAAGAGGACTATCAGAAAGCCGATCGTTCCTACAACGACGTTTGGGGACCCGTCGAGGATTACCGCGACGGTTACCAGCAGGGATTTGAAGCCGGTTACACGGCGGGCTACGAGCGTCAGCAGTTCAATTCGTCTTTGCCGACCGGACTGCATCGTCGCGGAGCTAACACAAACACTGGCGCCGCTCCGCCGGTAGTGAACCCGCCGGCCAATAACGACCCTGTGGATAACGACACGACAGCGGCGCCTGGGCCGAATGGCTCACTCGCCATTCCACGCAACACGATTCTCGCACTCGAACTTCTAACACCAGTCTCGACCGAGGCGAGCCAGCGTGGCGATCGAATCCAGGCGCGAGTCTTCGAGCCGTCGCAATTTGCCGGCTACATCGTCGAAGGCAGAATCTCGCAGGTCAAACGTCCGGGAAAGGTGAAGGGCGTGGCCGAGCTTCAGCTCGCATTCGATCAGATACGTACACCTGACAATCGCAGCGCGACGCTACACGCTGAGTTAATCGAGGTTAGTCCGATCGGTAGAGACGACCAGCAGATCGACTCGGAAGGTGGCATCAAAGGTCAGGACTCGACGAAGGACGATGCAGCGAAAGTTGGCGCAGCGTCCGGCGTTGGCGCAATCATCGGCGCGATCGCGGGTGGCGGCAAAGGCGCAGCGATCGGCGCGATCATCGGTGGCGGCGCGGGTACGGCTGGAGTCATGACGCAGCGCGGTAGAGACATTCGACTCGAACGTGGACAGCATTTGAAGATTCGAACTTCTACTGACACCGCCGCTCTGTGAAAGACGAACGCGATCAAGAGACGGGGAGAAAGGGCAACGTATCGCCCAGTCTCCCCGTTATCAGTTTACTCACTGATTTCGGGACGGCGGATTATTACGTCGGCGCCGTTAAAGGCGCGATTCTCTCGGTCAATCCGTCAGCGGTTGTTGTAGACATCACGCACGAGATCCCGCCACAGGATGTCGCTACCGGAGCGTTCACGTTGCTGGCGGCGTACCAAACGTTTCCCGCTGGGACGATTCATATGGCGGTTGTTGATCCTGGTGTTGGATCGACGCGACGGGCGATCATCGTGAGTGCGAACGAGCAGTTCTTTGTTGGCCCCGATAATGGCCTGTTCACTTACATCTACGATCGCGAACCTTCACATCGAGTAATTCACGTCACCGCTGAGCGCTTTTTTCGTCCGGATGTGAGTACGACATTTCATGGCCGCGATATCTTTGCCCCCGTGGCGGCGGCGTTGTCGAACGGCGTCGAGATCGAAGAGTTTGGGCCGG
>DATNDM010000606.1:0-2610 GCA_035553235.1 Pyrinomonadaceae bacterium
CTTCACGACTGCCGATTCAACGCTGCCGACGACGTCAACCGCTCCAGCTTTTCCTTCAATCTCGACTTTCGAGCGCGTGGGAATCGTGACGATCAGATCGATGCGGTCCTTTTCGCCGCGCGCGCGGACGTCGATGTGATAGTCGCTGCCTTTGCTTTCGACTTTGACGTCCTCCGGCAAGACCGGCGCTCCGGTCGATTTAGCGTCGATCGTCACTTTCTTTTGCTGCTCTTCAGAAGCAACGACGCTGACGCGTCCGTCGAGATTCTTGACGAAAACGGAAACCTTTTCGGGCGTTTCCAACTCGGTTTTGTAGCCCTGTGCGAATGCAGGGAGGAACAGGGTTGGTAGTGCTAGTAATGCTAAAAATACTCTGAATAACATTGCCGGGGGATCTTGCCACAGATTGACACGGATTTCACGTAGGCTATCATGTCTCGGCTGTGTCAAGGTCGGAACCAAGCCGCGACCCGCGGTTGTACATTCATAACCTCGTCAAACGCGATCCGCTGACGGGCCTCGCCGAAGATGTGCGCAAGGGTCTCACCGCGCAGCCCAAACGGTTTTTGCCGAAGTATTTCTACGACGAATTGGGCTCGCAGCTCTTCGAAGCCATCTGCCTGCTGCCGGAATATTACTTAACCCGCGCCGAAAACGAGATTCTGCAAAAGTACTCCGACGAGATTGTCTCCGCGGTGGGCGGCAGCAAAACTCTGGTCGAGATGGGCAGTGGCAGTGCTTCCAAAACGAGACTGATCATTGAAGCGCTGCTGCGGCGTCAACAAGAGCTCTTGTTCATGCCCGTCGATATCTCGGCATCGGCGCTGGAGAGCAGCTCGCGGATCCTGTTGCAGTCGTATCCGCAACTCAAGATCGAAGCATACGCGGCCGACTATTTCGCGGGCCTCGCCGAACTCGGCAAGAAGCCGCGTGCGCGAACACTCGCGCTCTTCCTCGGATCGAATATCAGCAACTTTGATCTCGACGAGGCGCTGCGATTTCTGCGTGCGATGCGCAGTGTGCTCAACAAAGGCGACGCGCTTTTGCTGGGGGCCGATCTGAAGAAGGATCCGGCGATTCTCGAAGCTGCGTACAACGACGCGCTCGGCGTGACGTCGGCGTTCAATCTGAATGTGCTGGCCCGGATTAATCGCGAGTTGAAAGGAACGTTTGACTTGCGCGCGTTTCGTCATCGCGCTTTTTACAACGAGGCCGAGGGGCGGATCGAGATCTACATCGAGAGTTTGTTCAATCAGCGCGTGCGGATTGAGAAGCTCGATCTGGAAATCGAGTTTGCGGCGGGTGAGTTGATTCACACTGAGAACTCTTACAAGTACGACATCAATGGGATTAGCGAGCTCGCCGCGCAAACGGGTTTTGAACTGTCGCGCACGTGGCTCGACTCGCAGGAACGGTTCAGCAGTAACCTATTGCTCGCCAACTGAGCCGCCAGATGGGCCACAACGAGGCACAAACGGCACTGGTTCAGTTTCACAACGTCACTTACTCACTCCCAAACGCCACCATCATTTCCGATCTCAATTTGACCGTCGAACGAGGCGAAACGCTTGTTTTGCTGGGAGAGTCGGGGTGCGGGAAGACGACTACGCTGAAGCTCGTCAATCGGCTGTTGACGCCAACGTCGGGTGAGGTCGTGGTCGAGGGTAAAGTAACAACCGTGTGGGACCCCATCGAGCTGCGACGCCGCATCGGCTACGTGATTCAGGAGGGCGGGCTGTTTCCACATTTCACCATCGCGCGGAACGTCGCGCTCGTGCCTGCACTTTCCGGCTGGGACGACGCACGCACCCGCGAACGCGTGCGCGAGATGCTGAACCTCGTCGGGCTCGATCCAAACCGTTTCGCCGAGCGATATCCACGTGAGTTGTCAGGCGGACAACGTCAACGCGTCGGCGTGGCACGTGCGCTCGCCGCTGACCCGCCGTTGCTCCTGCTCGACGAGCCGTTCGGTGCGCTCGATCCGCTCACGCGCGCGAGTTTGCAGCGTGAGTTTGCCGATCTGGCTGCGCGTTTAGACAAGACCGCGATCCTCGTCACTCACGACGTCCGCGAGGCGCTGATTCTGGCACGCCGCATCGGCCTCATGCACAAAGGCCAGTTGCTGCTGCTCGAGACGCCCGAACGCTTTCGCGCCTCAGACCATCCGCAGGCGCGCGCGTATCTCGAAACGCTGAACGTGAACGGAGACGCGGCGTGAGCTTCTGGCACTTTCTCCAGACAAACTGGCCGGAGCTGTTGCTGCTCGTGCGACAACACGTCGTGCTCGTTTTCGTCGCGATTCTGATCGCGGTGCTTATCGGCGTGCCTGCTGGAATACTTCTGACTCGTTATCGACGCTTACGTGGTCCAGTGCTGGGCATTGCGAACGTGATGCAAACGATTCCGAGTCTCGCGCTGTTTGGGTTTCTGATTCCGCTCCCGTTCATCGGCGGGATCGGCACGCGCACGGCGCTCGTCGCGCTGGTGGTTTATTCGTTGTTGCCGATCATTCGCAACACGGTGACGGGCATTCTCAACGTCGATCCGAATGTCAGGGAAGCGGCGGTGGCGATGGGTATGACGGGCAGCCAGGTGTTGCGGCAAGTCGAG
>DATNDM010000607.1:0-5280 GCA_035553235.1 Pyrinomonadaceae bacterium
ATCAGTCGCGGCGGCGAAGTTGAAGACGAAGCCGTCCCACGCAAAGTCAGCAAAAGATAGCCACGAAAAAGCACAAAAAGCACATAAGGAAAAGTTCAGCCTTCACACTTTCGCTTGCTCCGTGCGATCCGAGACTGCGGACTGACTTTTTCTTATGTGCTTTTGTGCTTTTTCGTGGCTATCTTTTACTGACTTTGCGCGGGACGGCTTCGTCTTCAACTTCGCCGCCGCGACTGATGGGAACTTCGGAGGGTTTGCTGTAACCGATCCCGCGCTCTTCGCTGTCGAGATTGCCGGCCGGCAGCGGCGGCAGTGGTCCAGTCATGACTGGCGGGTTATAACCGGGATAGTCGATGCGCGCGTGGTAGATTGCAGTCAACGCGCTAATCATCGCCTCGCGTATCGTCCGCAACTCCTGCAACGTCACGTCACAGTGATCGAGCTGTCCATCGCTAATGATGGCGTCGAAGATCTTCAACACGATCGCCCGAATGTTTTCCGGATCGGGTCGCGATAACGATCGGGCTGCCGCTTCACACGAGTCAGCGAGCATCATGATCGCTGCTTCCTTGAACTGCGGCTTTGGACCAGGATAACGAAAGTCAGCTTCGTCTACAGTCTCGCCCGGTTTTGCCTGCGCCTGCGCTTTACGAAGGAAGTAATGCAATGTGCGCGTGCCGTGGTGTTGCGGAATGAAGTCGGCGATCTGTTGCGGCAGGCCGATCTCTTTCGCGAGTCTCGCTCCGTAAGTGACGTGACTCGTGATGATCTTCGCGCTCTGGTAAGGACGCAGTCGATCGTGCGGGTTGTCTCCCTGCTGGTTTTCGACGAAGTACTCCGGCGCGGCGAGTTTGCCGATATCGTGATACAGCGCGCCGATGCGCGCGAGCAGTGGGTTGGCCCCGACCGCGCGACACGCATCCTCAGCAAGCTGTCCGACTGCATGCGAGTGTTGGTTCGTGCCCGGCGCGCGCATCGCGAGTTGGCCCAGCACGGGCAGATCGGCGTTCGAGAGCTCGAGTAGTTTTACGTCGGTGAGTATGCCGAAGAGCGACTCGTTGATGGGCAAACCCCCGGCTGCAAACACCGCGGTGAGCAGTCCGCCGACGATACCTGCGGCCGCAGCCATCAGCAGAGTCCGCAACGTGAGTGGCTGTTCGGAATAAGCGATGAGGGCGATTGCCATGACGACATTCACCGCGCCGACCAGCAAGCCGGCCAGCGTCACCGACTGTCGTTCACGATAGCGTCCGATGCCGTAGATCGCCGCCGAGCAGGAAAGCATCGCGAACAGTGCTTTCTGCATTCCAGTCGGCGCGAGCATGCCCGCGAACAGCGCCGTGATGATGCCGGCGAGAAAAGCGAGTTGTGTGTCGACGAGCATCGCCACCAGCAGCGCGGCGGCCGCGTAGGGAATCGCGAAGTTCCAAAGGACGGGATCATTGAATGGCGGCTGCATGCGCGCCGCCATACTGTCGCCGAACGTGAAGCCCACTTTCATCAGCGCGGTTTCGACGAGGATGGCCGAGCCGACGAGTGCGAACGCGCGGTGCTTCGTCAAAACCAACAAACTGCCGCCGCTTCGGTGTTCCGCAAATTTCCACGCGACCCAGTAGACGGCAATCACGACGAGGAGCAAACCCAAAAAGTTATGCCACGGACGACCCGAATTGCCGGAACTCTTAATCGCTGCGATCTGCGCAAGGATGCTGGGCGTAACAGTGTCGCCTTCGCGCGCGACCACCTGATTGCGCTTGAGCGAGATCACCACGGGCTCGACGCGGCTGGCTTCAGTTTCGCGAGCAGTTGCCGTCGTGGGCTGGTCGTGCACGACGTTAGGCCGGATGAGTGGACTTAACGCAGCGGTCAGCGCTGTTTTTTCGGCGGCGGTCCAACCGGGCAGGTTGACGATGCGTTGCTCGAGATTCCGGCGTGCGGTGGAAAGCGCCGTCATTCTCGTGCGCGGCGCCGGCACGATCATTTGTCCAACTTGACTGCGCGGATCGACGAGCACGATGTCTTGTTGCAAACGTTCTGCGTCGGCGTCGTCGTAGATATATCCGCCGCCGACATCGCGGATCATTGACGCGATGCGTTCGAGATCTGCTTCATCGAATTTGTGCGCAGCTACCGCGCGTGCGACCGCGGGACCGCCTTCGCCGTTCCAAACAAGCGGCTTCTGTCCGTTTTTTGATTGTTCCTCGAGGTTGTCCCAGTCGGAGCGAAAACTCTGTACTGACGTTTCGGTGCGCGTCGAATCGAAGTTGAAAACGGGACGCGTGGATTCTCTGGCGAGGTTCTTACGCTTCTCAGTTTCGACCTGGTCCACCGCGTTCACATCGGTCGGGGCGATGATCGAGCGGCTGAGAACCTCGCCGACTTTGTAGTCTTCGTTGAAAGTAGAGCCGCGATTACTGAGGAGGAGAAGCGTGGTCAGGAGAACGAGTACGCTACATGCGATCAGAAAGCGCGTGCGCGGTTTGAAGATCATCAAAGGCCGCAATGCGTAAGCGACTATCCTATCGCGCGCCTGAGTGGTCCGACTTTTGAAACGTGGACGAAGTCCCATAACCGACATTAGCCACTAAAAGGCAAAAAGCACAAATGAATAACCAGGCAAGACATATGGAATTCAGGAAAAATCCTTTGTGCTTTTGGTGCCCTTTTGTGGCTCATCTTTTAAGCAGCGGCGAGATTGCGGGCCAGGACCGCTCCCGCCTTTTCCAGCAACGCATCCAGCGTCGAAGGCATGATTGCGGAGATAACGACTGTCTCACCGCTATCGAGTTGCCGCGCCTGACGAACGGCCGCCTCGACGGTTTCCGCGTCAACAAGGTCGGCCTTGTTGAGCGCGAGTGTCGAGGGAATCTCGGCCAGTTCTAAATCGGCCAGGATGCGCTTCACTGATTGAACCTGTTGCACCCACCGCGGGTTCGAAATATCCACAGCGTGAATCAACAACGTGCTGCCGCTGATCTCTTCAAGCGTCGCGCGGAAAGCCGACAGCAGGTCCGGTGGCAGTGCGCGAATAAATCCGACCGTGTCGTTGATGATCACTTCCTGTTCGCGCGGCAGACGCAGTCTGCGCGACGTCGGATCGAGCGTCGCAAACATGCGTTGCTCGGCGTGCACGTCGCTTTTCGTCAGCGCGTTCAGCAACGTGGACTTTCCCGCGTTTGTATAGCCGACAATCGAGATAACCGGCAGCCCTTGTCTCGTTCTGCCTTTGCGACGTTCCTGGCGACGCTGTCGCTGCGCTTCAATCTCGCGCTCGAGACGATTGATGCGATCGCGCACGCGGCGACGATCCGTTTCGAGTTTTGTTTCGCCCGGACCTCGTCCACCGATGCCGCCCGCCAAACGCGAGAACGCTGAGTCCTGGCCGGCGATCAAACGTGGCAGCAGGTATTTCAACTGCGCCAGCTCGACCTGAATCTTTCCTTCCTTCGACTGCGCGCGCTGGGCGAAGATGTCGAGGATCAATTGCGATCGATCGATGATTTTGAGATCCGTCGCTTCCGACAACGATCGTACTTGCGCGGGCGAGAGTTCGCTGTCGAAGACGAGCATGTCCGCGCCGAGTTGCAACGCGCGAATGATGAGTTCGTCGAGTTTGCCGCGACCGAGCACCGTGCGCGGATCGATTGCGGCGCGACGTTGAATGATTCGATCCTGGACGACGACTCCGGCAGACGTCGCGAGTTCAGCAAGTTCGGCCATCGACTCTTCTGCGTCGGCCAGTGATCCAGTTGCGACACCGACGAGAATCGTGCGGTCGCGGACTTCCGCACGACGCGCCGTACGACGATTACGCGCCATCTCCTCTTCGAGCGAATTGATCAGCGATTGGAAGTCGAGATCGAGTTGCGACGGGATCCTGGGTTCCAGGAAAGCGTAAAGCTCAGGCTCGGTGGCGTTGTCGAGATCGCCGGCGTGCAAGGGTAACAAGTGTGCGGCACGCACGAGGCCTGGCAGTCCTGATTCGGCGTCCACCTCGATCGCCGCCATCAAGTCGAGACGCAGAAGCGCAAGGTCTGTTAAGTCATCCTGCGTGAGTGGCTCGCCGCGGAGGTGCGTATGCACGCAGCGCAGCCCGCGAAATCTCCCGGAAGCAACGCGAACGCGTTTGAAGTCAGGCAGTTCGATGCGACGGTTGTCGCCGACCATCACGTATTGAATGTGGCCCTGGCGGTCAATGAGAGCGCCGATTTGTCGTCGTGTTTCGTGTGACAGTTCGCCGAGTTGGCGGGCAAATTCCGGTGTGACGATTTGATCGGGAGGTATGCGCCGAGTGTACAGCTTTTCGATGCGCCGCAGTTGATTTGGTTTCAGCCCTAGAGTGTTGCCTAGAACGGTTGTAATTGCCTTTTCCTTCCTATGCGGGGGCGAATTATAACATACCGAGCCATCCACAGATTACGCAGATTGTTTCTGGCAATCTGTGTAGTCTGTGTAATCTGTGGATGAATGTTATGATGAGCAGCTTTTATGGGTAGTGGAGCGAAAATCGTGAGTATAGATCCGCCGTATGCCGTCGCTGGGGGCGAGATCGTGATCGACTGTTCCGGCTTCGACACGCGTGAGGCGTCGCAGTGCGCCGTGTTGATCGGCGATGCCCCGGCGCAGTTGGTGGCGCTCGGCCCGACGCGCGTGCTGGCGATCGTGCCCGAGACACAAGGCGGCCGCGTGCCGGTGGTTCTTCGCAGCGGCGCTCACGAGAGCGCGCCTGAGTACATCACGGTCGCACGGAAACTCGCCGGCGATCTGCATCCTGTTGCGAACCCGGCCTTCGATCCTGACGATGGCGCGCTCTTTGTGACGCGCTCTGGTTCGCGCGGCGAAGAGTTGCCGGTCACGTTGTTTCGCATCGACATCGGCGGCGATGTTTCTGAATATTCCGGCGACATCGCAAACCCGACCGGCATTGCGTTCAGTCCAGACGGTCAAATGTTTGTGACCAGCAGACTCGAAGGAACTGTTTACAAGATCAATCCGTTCAAAGAAGCGGTTGCGTTCGCGCGCAATCTCGGCGTCGCGACCGGCATCGCGTTCGATCATCATGGCTTGATGCACGTCGGCGATCGCACGGGAACGATCTTCAAAGTGAACGGCATCGGTGAAGAGCGTGCGTGGACGCAACTCGAGCCGTCAGTCTCAGCATTTCACCTCGCGTTTGGACCTGACGACTCGCTGTACGTAGCTGGACCGACAGTGACGAGCTTCGATTCGATCTGGCGGATCAATCCGGACGGCGATATCGACATGTTCTTTAAAGGACTG
>DATNDM010000608.1:0-5553 GCA_035553235.1 Pyrinomonadaceae bacterium
CGAACGCCAGTAAGAAACTCTCAACCATGAGTTGCCGCATGATTCGCCAGCGACTCGCACCCAAAGCCGCGCGCAGCGCAAACTCTTTCTGCCTTGCGGTTGCACGCGCCAGCATCAGGTTCGCGACGTTCACACACGCCACCAGCAACACGCAACCGACCACGCCGAGCAGAATCAGGAGCGCCTTGCGATAATCGCCCGTCAGCGTGTCGTGCAAGCTCGTTACACTGACGCCCAGACCTTCATTAGTGATCGGGTTCTGCTGTTCGATACGCGCCGCGATGTTGTTCATCTCGGCCTGGGCTTCGGAAAGACTCACGCCGTCCTTCAGACGAGCGATTGAATTCAAACCGTGATCGGTGCGCGTGAACGTCTTGGTCGTCAGGGCGACCGGCACCCACATGTCAGAAACTTGCGGAAACTTGAAACCCGGCGGCATCACACCAACCACGGTGCGGGCGCGATTGCTGATCATGATCTTGCGCCCGATGATGTTCGGGTCGCCGCCGAAATTCTTTCGCCAGAGACTGTCTCCGAGGATCACGACGGCATCTTCGTCAGGCCGATCCTCGTCGGCGGTGAACGTGCGGCCGAGTTGCGGCGACACGCGCAGGATCTCGAAGAGTCCGTGTGAAATGTAAGAGCCACGAACCTCGACCGGCTCACCCGCGCCGCTCAACGCAAAACGGTTCGCGCCGAAGTAGACGCCGATATCTTCGAATACCTTGTTTTGTTCGCGCCAGTCGAGAAAGTTCGGATACGAAACAGCCATCGAATCGATGCCGCGTTTGAGCGCGGTCTCGTCCAGAAACACGAGGCGTTCGGATTGAGGATAAGGAAGCGGTCGCAGCAGAATGCCATTGGCGAAACTGAAGATCGCCGTGTTGGCGCCGATGCCGAGTGCGAGCGTCGCAATCACGACGACCGTGAAAGCATAATTCTTGATGAGTATGCGCAGGCTGTAAGAAACATCGCGAATGATGTTCTCGACGAGGCCGACACCACGCGCGTCACGACACTCTTCCTTCGACTGGTCGACGCGACTGAAGGTTTTCAGTGCCGCATCGCGAGCGTCTTGCGGAGACATGCCGTTTTTGATGTTTTGCTCGATCAATCGATCGAGATGAAAGCGCAACTCTTCGTCGAGCTCCTGGTCCAGCTCGTCGCGATGAAACAGCGCTTGCCAGCGACGTCGTAAATCTTTGAAGTTCACAGGAAGACCTCACGCATCTCGTAAAACCAGAGCGACTGCATCGGAAAATCGCTC
Source organism: Pyrinomonadaceae bacterium (assembly GCA_035553235.1). GTDB lineage: Bacteria > Acidobacteriota > Blastocatellia > Pyrinomonadales > Pyrinomonadaceae > PSRF01. Next base: position 1,268 of record DATNDM010000608.1, read on the forward strand.
CCATTGTTTGCGTTGTGCCTCGAGTTGTTTACGCCCGGCGGCGGTCAAGCCATAAAACTTGGCCCGGCGATTGTTGTCGGACGGGCGCCAGACGGCGGAGATGAGCCCGCGCGCTTCGAGGCGATGAAGAGCAGGGTACAGAGCGCCGGCCGTGACGGTGAGCACCTCGTCGGACAGGAGCTCGATACGTTGCATGATGTCCCAGCCGTTGAGGCTGCCGGAACTGAGTAGTCGCAGAATTAGGAGTTCGAGCGTGCCTTGTTTGAAAAGGTCACCTTGTTGTTTGTTCATGCCTTCCTCTAGCCAGACAATAGGAAGGCATGAGTCTAGTCGCGGTTCCTATTGGCTGTCAATAGGAGATCACAAAAGGCACAAAGAGGATCACAAAAAGGCACAAAAGAAACCAACGACGACAGTTAGCAGTAAGACTACTCAATATACTGCTATGTGCCTTTTGTCATCTTGTGCCTTTTGCGGACTAAACGCTGTGAACTGCGCCTGTTCGGTTGAGCCCGTCAGTGCCGTAGTGGACGAACTGCCGCCCGCGACGATCTGGGCGATGGTGTCGAAGTAACCGGTACCGACGAAGGCCTGGTGCTTGACGGCGCGATAGTCGCTATCGGCGGCGCGTTCGAATTCAACTGCCTGAAGCGCGGCGTACGCGCTCATGCCCGAGTCGCGATACGCCTGGGCGAGTTCGAACATCGCGAGATTGAGCGCATGGAACCCGGCCAGCGTGATGAACTGAAACTTGTAACCCATCGCCGCCAGTTCCTTTTGAAACTTCGCGATTGTGTGATCGTCGAGTTTCTTCTTCCAGTTGAACGAGGGCGAGCAGTTGTAAGCCAGCAGCTTGCCGGGATACTCCTCGTGAATCGCCTGCGCAAACCGCGCGGCATCTTTGAGGTTTGGCTCGGAAGTCTCGCACCAAACCATGTCTGCGTACGGCGCATACGCGAGCCCGCGCGCAATCGCCTGGTCCAGGCCGGGTTGGACTGCGAAGAAACCTTCCGTCGTGCGCTGCCCCGTCAGAAACGGATGATCGCGTTCATCAACGTCGCTGGTGAGTAGACCGGCAGCATCAGCGTCCGTGCGGGCGACGAGGATCGTGTCTACGCCGAGAACGTCAGCCGCCAAACGCGCCGCCGTCAACTTCTGAATAAACTCCTGCGTCGGCACGAGCACCTTGCCGCCCATGTGGCCGCACTTCTTACACGACGCAAGTTGATCTTCGAAGTGCACGCCGGCCGCGCCCGCTTCGATCATCGCCTTCATCAGCTCGAACGCATTCAGGCAGCCGCCAAAGCCAGCCTCAGCATCAGCGACGATCGGCGCAAACCAGTCGATGCCGTTGCGACCTTCAACATGATCGATCTGGTCGGCACGTTGAAATGCGTGATTGATCTTGCGCACGACGTCGGGCACGCTGTTCGCCGGATACAGGCTCTGATCGGGATACATCTGACCAGCAACGTTCGCATCAGCGGCGACTTGCCAACCGCTCAGGTAGATCGCCTTTAAACCGGCCTGCACCTGCTGCACTGCCTGACAGCCAGTCATTGCTCCGAGCGCGGGAACGTACGACTCGCTGTTTAAGAGTTTCCAGAGTCGCTTTGCTCCACGCTCGGCCAGCGTGTATTTGATTTCGACAGAGCCGCGCAGCTTTACAACATCCGCCGCGGTGTAGTCGCGTTTGATACCGTGCCAACGCTCCGACGTGGCCCATTCATTTTCCAGTGCAACATGATTGTAAGTCCGCATCCTTTGTTCCTCCCCAGTGGTTCGTTCTCAAATCGGATCAACTTCGTGATTCCGAATTAGCAATTCGCTGATGTCGCGCGCGGTTCGATAGTTATCAATCACCGAACGATCGACGCCGCACGGAAGCTCGCGCAAAATGCGGTCGAGTTCCTGATCAAACATCTGACTGACAGTCTCGGGTGTGTGCCGAATCTGATCGCTGGCCTCTTCCATCTCGAGAATCTCGCGATGACGAATTCGCTGCGCGATCATGAGCCGATAGATGCGATCAGTCGCGAGGTCTTCCATGTAGCCATCGAGCAAGCTCGCGCCTTTGCCGTTCAACACGCCGTTGCGATAGCGGATGACAGTGCGGATTGCCGCACGTGTTCCGTTCGTCGTGATCTTCCCAACGCAAGTCGGAACCGGCCGCAGATCAGGTTGCGACTCTGCGCCCTCCTTGCGCGTCTCGACTTGATTCGGAAATGGAAACTGTTGCACAGCGATCTCGTTCTGGTCCGGATGTCCGGTCCATGCGCCGTCCATCAGGCAGTTGGCCTCGTTCTTCTTGTCTTCGGCGAGCACGCGTAGTGCGCGTTCGTTCAACTCGTGATCCGTGCGGCTCGGATAGAGCGCAGTCATGCCGCCGATCGCGAGGATGCCGTGCTTGTGACAAGTTTCGGCAAGCAGTTCGCGCAGGTTCTGGAAGAACGGCACGTTGTGCGGAATCGTGTTTCGGTCGGGCAGGATCCACTCCGGATCTTCGAAGTTGAAATGGATGAGGCTGGCCATGTAATCCCAGCGCCCGAGATTCAACCCGACGATGTGATCGCGCAGGTGATAAATGAACTCCTCCATTTGGTACGCGAGCGGATGCGACTCGACGAGCGCCATGCACTTGATGTAACCGCGTTCTAAACCTTTGGCGTCCTCGATGGCGCGAAAGAGATCACGCCACCACAACGCTTCTTCAGCCGATTCGGATTTCGGAATGTAGAAGCTGAGCGGATGTCGCAGTCGATCGACGTCAGCCTGGAACGCCACGAGCGCCACGTCGAAGAGTGAAGCTGACATCAACTCGTCTTTGACTACGCCCGCCTGGCTGATATGCAGACCGCGCGGGCGAACGAAAGTGACGGTGTTGTTTTGTTTGATCCCGACGTTCGCGTTTCGTTTCGCATCGAAGTAACTCAGCTCGCCTCTCAGAGCTGAATGGATGTTCGCGACGCCCGTCATGAGGTTCGACCAGGTATTCGCCATCGAGTCTTCGAGGTCGAGCATGACGCCGGGCGCGCCGGAGTTGAGCATCTTCACCACGAGCTCTGCGTCGTCCGCAGGCCCGGTCATTTGGTTGCGTTGGTCCGCGCACCAATCGGGCAGCGGAATCGTCCACGCGGTGGTCGTGGCCTCCGATGCCGGCAGGTAGTTTGGTTTCTTTCCATTGTGCGAAGACTGGAGAACGTCTGCGCGCTTCCGACGCAGCGTTTGCTGGCGCGGCGTTAAGTCGCGATGAAGCGGGAGCAGAAACTCCATGAACCCGGCGGGCAGGTCTTGTTGTGCCTTGAATTCCGGCGGCGCAGAGTTGAAACGTGTTCCGTATTGTGAACGAGTGCTTGTCATAATGTGTCCGCAGGTTTAGCATGACTATCAACCCCCTACAATAAGGCGATCGGAATCGTGAACGGAATGTTGTTGCTGGGCGCTCTCACGGCGCTCAGTGCCTCGAGCTTTCCGTTTGGAAAAAGGCGTGAAATTGTCTTTTTCACACTTACGACGTTGGTTCGGTATGGTGAACAAATTCTTTTCGAGAGAGCGAGGGGCGAGATGGTGACAGCAGTTGCGAGAACCTCGGAAACAGTGAAGCGTGATCAGAATCGTGAACAGGTGACCTCAGTTGAGCGGGCACTTTCGATTCTGGAGTTGCTGGCGAGCCGTAATCAGGGGCTGAGCACGTCCGAGATCAGCCGTGTCGCGCGGCTGCCGAAGAGCTCGACCAGTTACCTTTTGCGGACGCTGGTCGGACGCGGCTATGTGCACCGTGATCGGGAAACGGGGCAGCATACGCTCGGGATCCGTGTTTTGAGTCTCGGTGGCCAGGCTATGCAGGGCATGGCCTTGCGCGAACTCGCGCTGCCGCATCTGCGACAACTCGTGGAAATGACGCGGCTCGGCGCGCATCTCGCCATCCTCGATCACGGCGACGCTGTCTACATCGAGCGGATCGAGTCGCCGGGCTTTATCAAGATGGACATCTGGAACGGACGACGCGTCGCGCCGCAGGCGACAGCGGTGGGCAAGGCGCTGATCTGTCACTTGAGTCGTGAAGAAGTGCAGGAGATTGCGGGGCTACATCCGTTGCGGCAAGTGTCGCCGCGAACGATCGTGACGCTGCCGCATCTGTTCGAAGAGTTGGCTGCGATACGCCGTCGTGGTTATGCGATTGACGACGAAGAACATGCGGTCGGTGTGCGTTGTGTGGCCGCGCCAGTGTTTGCAGCGAGTGCCGAAGTGGCGGCGGCGATTGGCGTGACCGGTACGGTAAGCCA
>DATNDM010000609.1:0-4366 GCA_035553235.1 Pyrinomonadaceae bacterium
GTGGCGCAGGCAGCTCGTTCTTCCGCGCCACACGTTGTTCCGTTTCAGTGGTTTCAATAGTCATCATGTTCGGGCAGCAAAGTGGGAGAGTCTACTAAAATTCGTGGTACTCGCGAAACACGCGCGCGTCGTGCGGCTGGAAGAAGACGAGACGCACCTGCTCGATTTGCTGGTCGGCCGTCAGGAACTGCTTGATCGTAGCCGAGGCAATTCGCGCGGCCTCCTGTTTTGGATACCCGAAGGCGCCGGTCGAGATGGATGGAAAGGCAATCGACGTAACGCCGTGCTGAACCGCTAACAGCAGTGAGTTTTGATAACAAGCGGCGAGGAGTTCAGCTTCGCGTTCCTGCTCATGGCCGTAGATTGGACCAACCGTGTGGATCACATACTGCGCCGGAAGTCTTCCGCCGGTGGTGATTACGGCCTGTCCGGTTGGTAGACCATCCGGATAGATGGTCCTCCTGATCTTCTGACACTCTTTCAAAATCTCTGGGCCACCGGCGTGGTGGATCGCGCCATCGACACCGCCGCCGCCGAGCAGAGTCGAGTTCGCGGCGTTGACAATCGCGGTCACGTCCTGGCGGGTGATGTCTCCGATCACAACCAGAACACGTCCGCCCAGAAAAGATTCTGTTTCCGTGTCACTCACCGCGTGGCTCAGTTTTGACTTCGTCGAACATGTCCTGACGTCGCAGTGCTTCCGCGACACCTTTGGCCTTGTGTTCGGTCAACGGATGGTCAGGATCGGTGCTCGCAATTTCGAAAACGCGATCATCAAGCATTACAACACCGAGCGAGCCGAGCGTGACGCCGGGACAGATGATGATCTCATCCATGTTGTGAATGCGGAAACGGCCCGTTTGTTCAACCCAATCTTCGATAAACGGATCGCGCAGAGCGTGTTCGGCTTCAGACTCGGAGAGAAACGCGCCTTCGACGATGAGACAATATTCGCGCACTGCTTTGGACTTTTGAGTGATTCGATCTCTGGACAGCGCGGTAAGATTACCACGGTTAAGCAGCCACAAAAAGCACAAAAGGCACAAAACTTAATTTGTGCCTTTCGTGCTTTTTGTGGCCTATCTAAACGGGCTTAACGTACGCGGGCGTACTGTCGATTCAGCGTCTCGCGCAGGCGCGCGAAGTAAGGATCGAAAGTTACAAAACCCGTCGTGCCCTGAAAGAACGCGCGGCCGCCAGTCTCATTGCTGACGCGGTTCAATGAGCTCTGACCATAGCTCGCCGCCAAATGACTGCGGCTGGTCAAACCCACTGACGGCGCATAGAAACTGAAGATCGAAACGTGACGCCGGTTGGCGTCTTTGATCGTGCGGTCGATATCGAGCGTGTGACCCGCTGCCGTCGAATCAAAACCACGCGACGTGTCCAGTCCATCCGAAATCAACAGAATCGCGTTCGCGTTGGTCCAACTACCGTCAAACTTCTTCAGCGCTTCCAAAACCTCGACGTAAGGATTGAAAGGCGCACTCGAGCGCGACGCTAAAGGTATGCGCAACGACTTCGCAGCCTTGTCGAGATCGGTCGTGAACGGCTGCCGCACTTGCAACGTACCGGCGGTGATGTAACCAACCATGACGCGCGATCCATCAGGCAGGGAGCGAATAAAATCGCGTGTTACGCCAAGCTCGTTGCTGACCTGTGAAACCAGGTCGTCCTGGATCAGGATCGCAAGATTCAGTGGCTCAATTTCCTGTAAACTTCTCTGCTCTTCTTCTTTACTGACTTTTGCTTTGGCTGAGGCCACTCCGACCGTCGAAACGGCGAGCAAAACAGCTACAGTCCAAGCAAGAAACTTCCTGTGATACATGACTTTCCCTTTCTTCATTCCAACGGCATTCTGATGCATTTGACAGGCCAAAAGATGGCTGCGAGAAGTCGTGAGTCTCTCTCCGTTCTCGGCGTATCTCAGTGTTCTCTGCGTTAGAAACGCAAGTCAACGCAGAGGACACAGACGTATGCTGAGAACCGCGGAGAAGTTGTCAGATCAAGACATACAGAGACACACCTGAACTTGCCATTAACCTTCGCGGATGAGTATGCTTCTGCTTCACCAAAACCGCATGCCTGAAAGGACCCAAACATATGAAAGTCTATCCGACCGAAGCGATCAGAAATCTCTCTGTCATTGGACATGGCGACGCAGGGAAGACGCAGCTCGTCAGCTCGCTTCTCTACGTCGCCGGAGCCACACCGCGTTGGGGAAAGGTAGATGAAGGGACGACCGTTACCGATTACGAAGAAGATTCCATCGCCCGCAAGATCACTCTAAATACCGCACTCGCACATCTCGAACATCGCGATACCAAGCTCAATTTTATAGACACTCCGGGCTACGCCGCCTTCGTTTCGCATTCCCGGCCGGCGCTGCGCGTGGCCGATTGCGCCATCGTCGTCGTTGACGGTGTCAAAGGCGTCGAAGTACAGACTGAAAAGACGTGGGCCTATGCCAACGAGTTCCTCGTTCCGCGAGTGATGGTCATCACCAAGCTCGATAAGGAACACGCCGATTTCGGCGCCGCGCTCGAGAGCGCGCAAAAGACATTCAGCAGAGCCATCATTCCTTTCACATTACCGATCGGAAAAGAAAAAGACTTTCGTGGCGTCGTGGACGTGGTCCATATGAAAGCTTACGAACTTAGCGCCGATGGTCAGGCGAAAGAGATCGACATTCCTTCTGAAGGCCGCGACATCGTCGACAAGACTCGCGAGCGCCTGGTCGAGCTCGTAGCGGAGTCGAACGATCAGTTGATGGAGAAGTATTTCGAAAACGGCACGCTCGAAGAAGAAGACATTCTGCCGAACATCAACAACGCGATCGCGCAAAGCAAGCTGTGTCCGGTGTTCGCCGTTTCGAGTATCACGCAGGTTGGTCTGCGTGCGTTGCTCAACGGCCTCGTGGATTTCGCTCCTGATCCGGCGCACCACGAAGCGGAGTGGGGTAAGCCGGTGGACGCAGGTCCGGACGCCGAGCGCATCGGACGCAAGTACAGCGACAGCGAACCATTCTCGGCTTACTGTTTCCGCACCGTTGCGGATCCGTTCGCGGGCCGTATCAACGTCTTCAAGATCATCAGTGGTCATTTGCAGACGGATGCCAACGCGTTCAACTCGACCCGCGGGATCAGCGAGCGTCTCGGCGCGTTGCACGTAATGCAGGGCAAGCAACTCGAGAAGGTCAACGAAGCTCACGCTGGCGACATCGTCGCGTGCGTTAAGTTGAAAGAGACGCAAACGGGCGACACGCTTTGCGACAAGCAGGCGCCGATCGTTTACGACCCGGTCGAGTTTCCCGAAGCTGCGATCGCGTTTGCGATCGAGCCGAAGTCACGCCAGGACGAAGAGAAGATCAGCGTCGCGTTGCACAAGATTCTCGAAGAAGATCCGGCGCTGCACTTCAGTCGCGATGCGCAGACGAAAGAGTTTTTGCTGTCCGGTTCGGGTCAGTTGCACGTCGAGACTGTGGTTGAGAAGTTGAGGAAGCGTTACAGCGTGGAAGTGACGCTGCATCCACCGAAGGTCCCGTACAAGGAGACGATCACGCAACGCGCGGAGGTCCAGGGACGGCACAAGAAACAAACTGGCGGGCGCGGACAGTTCGGCGATTGCAAGTGTGTCTTTGAGCCTTTGCCGCGCGGTGGTGGTTTTATTTTCGAAGACAAGATCTTTGGTGGCTCGGTGCCGCAACAGTTCCGGCCGGCGATTGAAAAAGGCATCGTTGAGGCAGCGAAGACCGGCGCTATTGCCGGCTATCCGTTAGTCGACTTCAAGGTGCAACTCGTCGACGGTTCGTTTCACCCGGTCGATTCCGACGAGCACTCGTTCCGCGCCGCGGGACGCAAGGCGTTTCGCGCCGCAATGGAGAAGGTTAAGCCGTCGTTGCTCGAGCCGGTGATGGACGTCGAGATCGCCGCACCGCAGGAGTACGCGGGCGACATCATGGGCGACCTGAACTCACGTCGCGGACGCGTGCAGGGAATGGAGACCAGCGGCAAGCAGCAGGTGATCAAAGCGCAGGTGCCGATGGCTGAGATGTTGAATTATCAATCGACACTGAATTCAATCACCGCCGCGCGCGGCTCGTTCCACATGCAGTTCTCTCACTACGACCCGGTTCCGGGTCAACTTGCAACGAAGATCGTCGAGCAGTCACGCGCTGAGGGACGCATCAAGGGCGGCGAAGAAGAAGAGTAGCCACAAAAAGGCACAAAAAGCACATAACGGAAGAAGTCTTCTTTATGTGCTTTTTGTGGCTATTCTTCTTTGTGGCTATTCTTCTTCTTCGCCGCCCTTGATGCGTCCTTCAGCGCGTGACTGCTCGACGATCTTCTGAGCTAACTGACCCGGG
>DATNDM010000610.1:0-6188 GCA_035553235.1 Pyrinomonadaceae bacterium
CCATACTCGGCTCAACCGGTTCCATCGGTTGCAACACCCTGCGTGTGATCGAGTCGTTAACCACGGCGCGCATGCGCGTGGTCGCACTCGCTGCGGGCAGCAATGTCGAACGGTTGGCTGATCAGATTGCGACGCACTTGCCGGAAGTCGTTTCGGTTGAGAGTGAACAGTCGGCGCACGAACTACGCGCGAAGTTGTTTGAAAGAGACGTCGATCTGCCACGGATCGTGTCAGGCGAGGAGGGTCTGGTTGAAGTCGCCGTGCATCCGGAAGCCGAATGCGTTGTTTCGGCGACGGTGGGTGCGGTCGGATTCCTGCCGACGTTGCGCGCGCTGGAAGCCGGCAAGCGGGTGGCGCTGGCAAACAAGGAAACGCTGGTGATGGCGGGCGAGTTAATGACGCGCGCGGCCAAAGAATCAGGCGCCGAGTTGTTGCCCATCGACTCCGAGCACAACGCTCTGCATCAGTGTTTGCGAGGCGAACGTCGCGAGGAAGTGCGACGGATCGTGTTGACTGCCTCCGGCGGACCATTTCGCACGAAAACCCGTGACGAGATGGAGCAAGCAACCGTTGCCGAAGCGATGCAGCATCCGACGTGGAACATGGGCGCGAAGATCACGATCGACTGCGCCACGCTCATGAACAAGGGGCTCGAAGTCATCGAAGCGCGTTGGCTATTCGGCTTCGGACCCGGCGAGATCGACATCATCGTGCATCCCGAATCCGTCGTGCATTCAATGATCGAGATGGTCGACGGTTCGGTGATCGCCCAAATGGGCGTCACCGACATGCGTCACGCGATTCAGTACGCGCTCACGTACCCGGAGCGACATTCCTGCCAACTGCCGCCACTCGATTTGACCGCAGTGTCAGGTCTGCACTTCGAAGCGCCCGATCTCGACCGTTTTCCGTGCATCAGGCTCGCGTATCGCGCCTTGACCGAAGGCGGCACGCTGCCGGCCGCGATGAACGCCGCGAATGAGGAGGCCGTCAGTGCCTTTTTGAACGAACGAATTCGACTCACTGAGATTCCGCAAGTTATCGAGACAGTGATGAAAAACCATGTGAATCAGCCTGCAAAAGATATCCAAACCATCCTCGATGCGGATCACGAAGCTCGTCACGCAGCACTCGCCACAATCGAAACTATTTGCCACGGATTTACGTCCATAAGCGCGGATTAGCTCCGTGTTCATCCGTGGTATCCGTGGTACACTCATTTTCGTTGCAACCCGGCTCGAAATGGTCGAGTCTAACTGTGGTTATTGCCATAAGACTGAACGAGAAGGTTCTGAATGAGTTATCTAATTGTCGCGCTCGGGTTTATCTTCATCCTCGGGTCCGCTGTTGTTCTTCACGAATTTGGCCATTTCATCGTTGCCAAACTCTTTAAAATTCGCGTCGAGACGTTTTCGGTTGGGTTTGGGCCACGTTTGTTCGGCAAAAAATGGGGACATACGGACTACCGCGTCTCAGCCATTCCTCTCGGCGGCTACGTAAAACTCGGCGGCGATGATTCAAATGCCCCACTCGAAGGCGAGGGCGCGCAGGACATTCCTCCCGAGGAGATGTACAACCTGCGACCGCGATGGCAGCGAATCATGGTGGCGCTCGCGGGCCCTATCATGAACATTCTCACCGCGATGGCAATCCCGTTTGTGGGCGCGTTTATGTACGGCGTTCCGGCAACCCCGTCGCCTGTTGTCTACTATGTTTCACCGGGCGGCGCAGCCGATATCGCAGGTCTCAAGCCTGGAGATCGCATCGTTTCGTTCAACGGCACACAAAATCCGAGTTGGGACGTTATCAACGGCGATGCGCTGCTTTCGCCGGGCCGTCCTTTGCCGGTCGTAGTAAACAGAAACGGCCAGCAAGTTTCACTGGCAGTCACGCCCACCACGCACATGGAGAATGGCGACGCTGCCGGTACGTTGGACTTTATTCCTGATTACGGTGGTTTGCCGGTCATCGTCGGAGAGGTCAGCGCCGGATCACCCGCCGAAGCCGCGGGACTCAAGGAGAACGATCGGTTCGTCACCATCGGTGGCGAAGAAGCGAGAAGCTCGGCGCAGGTTACCGAATACGTTAAGAGCCATCCTAACGAGCGAATTTCGATGACGGTTCAGCGCGATGGCCAGACTGTGCAATTGACCACCGACGAAAAGCGCATCGACGGCAGACTCGGATTCACGGTCTCTGAGCGATATCCACTGCGTGATGCCAATGTCCTTTCGGCCACGAAATACGCTTACGACCAGAATCTCCAAATTCTGCGTTTGACGGGCAAGGCGCTGGGACAGGTCTTCACTGGTCAACGCTCCGTCCGCAACACGTTGTCGGGACCGATCGGCATCTACCAGGCAACGCAAAAATCGATTGAAAAACTTGGCTGGGACGGCGTCTTCGGTATGCTCGGTTTTCTCAGCCTGAACCTCGGTATCTTCAACCTGCTGCCAATTCCGGTGCTCGACGGCGGCGCCATTTTCCTGATGCTGATCGAGGGCGTGCTGGCTCTGATCGGTTTATCGATCTCAGCGGCTGTGCGCGATCGTATACAGCAAGTGGGATTTGTGATGGTGCTGCTGCTGATGGTCTTCGTGCTGGGTAACGACTTCCTGAAACTGATCAGCAGAAACCGCGAACCGGATAATCCACCGGCTGCGACTCAGCCCGCGAAATAGTTCATGCGGAAAACGCGACCAGTTCAAGTTAAGCATATCCAAATCGGTGGTGGCGCTCCCGTTGCGATTCAGTCGATGACAAAGACTGACACGTCGGACGTGGGCGCTACTGTCGCGCAGATCGAGGAGATGGTCCGCGCGGGTTGCGAGATCGTGCGCCTTGCTGTTCCCGACAACGACGCTGCGCTGGCTTTGAAAGAGATTCGGAAGCGCGTGCCCGACGTGCCGCTCGTTGCCGACATTCATTTCCATTACAAACTCGCGCTAATGGCGCTCGAAGCGGGCATCGATAAGCTGCGGCTCAACCCAGGCAACATCGGCGCACACGAACGTGTTCGTGAAGTGGTACGCGCCGCGCAGGCGCAGAAGGTGCCGATCAGAATCGGAGTAAACGGCGGTTCGCTCGAGAAAGATCTGTTGAAGAAGTATGGCACGGCGACGCCCGAGGCGATGGTCGAGTCAGCATTGCGGCATGTTCAGATCCTCGAAGATCTCGATTTCACCGACATCATCATTTCGTTGAAAGCTTCGGACGTGCATCGCACGGTCGCGGCGTATCGAATGCTCGCTGAGAAGTGCGATTACCCGTTTCATCTTGGCGTCACGGAAGCCGGGACTTCGTTCAGTGGCACTGTGAAGTCGTCCATCGGTCTCGGCATTCTGTTGCACGAAGGCATTGGCGACACGATTCGCGTCTCGCTGGCTGCGGAGCCGCAGGAAGAGGTTCGGGTGGCTTGGGAGATTGTTAAGTCGCTTGGCTTGCGAACACGTGGCGTGACGGTGGTTGCGTGTCCGACATGTGGACGGCTTGATGTCGATAACTTCGTTGGGATCGTCGAGGAGATCGAGCGCCGTCTGGCTCACATCGAGGAGCCGCTGCACCTTTCGATCATGGGCTGCGCGGTGAATGGTCCAGGCGAAGCACACGACTCACAACTCGGAATCACGTTCGGACGTGGTGTCGGGATGATCTTCAAGGATGGCGTGCCGATGCGGAAGGTTGCGGGAGAGAATATTGTCGAGGCGTTTGTGATGGAGACTGAGAAGTTATTAGCGGAAATAAAACCTAACCACGGATAACACGGATTTTACCGGATTTTCGGCCTCTTGCCCGCAGCAACATCACCAGCCATCACCAAAAACAGTGAATCAGTCGTGACCTTGCGGTTTACGTTGACGATCAGTTGCTCGCGTAGATCTTCAATCTGCAGAACCCAGTCACCAGCACGAGCCGGATCCATCTTCTGAGCAATCTCTTTCAACTCGGCGGCTAAATCCTCATTCACGATCCGCGACGAGTCGACACCGAGCGACAGCATCCACGCGTCGCGGATCAATGTCTCGAGCACGTCCAATCGCTCTTCAAACTCGTCTTTGTACTGTGCTTCGTTGAGCTGTTCCGCCGACCGCAATAGTTGCGCGCGATCGTTGCTCAAGACCAGCGCGTGCAAAACTTTCAACATCGCCTTTCGCTGCGACGTGAACGTCACGAGATCGCCGGAAAGCGCTCGGCCCATGCTGCCGCCCGCAGCACGTGCTCGCAGTCGCGCCGTCTTGTTATCGATGTCCGGGTTCTTGACCAGATGACTCTCGATCTCACCCGGCGTTAATGGCGAAAACCGGATCATCTGACAACGCGAAAGAATCGTCGGCAACAGCATCGCCGGACGCGCCGTGATCAGGATCAAGTGGGACGTGCGCGGCGGTTCTTCGAGCACTTTCAAGAGCGCGTTAGCCGAAGCATCATTGAGTTTGTCAGCCTCGTCGATCAGAAACACGCGCGCCTTGCCTTCAAATGGCCGAAAGTTTGCTTCCTTTTCGATCTGCCGCATCTGTTCGACGCGCAAGACGCGCTTCGGCGCGACGACGAGCCCAACGTCGGGATGGTCCGTCCAGATGATCTGCGTCCACTCGTCCGCATCGTCACGCGTTGGATAGTTCAACTTCCTGATGCGAACGCACGACGAACACACACCACACGCTTCGCCATCGTTCAACGTGCGACAGTTCAACGCACGCGCGATCTCGAGCGCAAACAGCTTCTTGCCGATGCCTTCTTCGCCCGTAAACAGCATCGCGCCGGGCAGCCGGTCCGACACCAGCATCCGCTTCAGCATCGCTTTGACTCGTGAATTTCCTATCAGTTCGTCAAACATATTTCATCGCCAGGTGGCCCCTGCTTCGCAGGAAGGGCACGATGATCTCGCGCAGACGCTCCTGGGTTTGCTCGACGGATCCGGTCGTATCGATTAACTTCACACGCTCGGGTTCGGCGAGCGCAATCTGCAAATACGCATCACGCACGCGCGCGTGAAAGTCGGCCTTCTCGATATCCAAACGATCGCGCGACGTCCGCGTCGCCGTCTTTCCCGTCGAACGTCGCGCGGTGCGAGTCGTCGACTCCTCAATCGGAAGATCAAAGAGCAACGTCAAATCAGGTTTCAGTCCTTCGGTCGCAAGCTGAACGATCTGTGAAATCAACTCGGGTGCGAAACCTCGGCCCGCGCCCTGGTATGCGACCGTCGCATCAGCGTAACGATCCGAGATCACAAGCCTGCCGGCTTCCAGCGCCGGACGCACCAATCGTCGCACGTGTTGCGCGCGGTCTGCCGCAAACACGAGCAGCTCGGTCAACGGATCAACTTCCTCCGCCGCATCCAGCAGCGCCGCGCGCAGGCGAAGTCCCAGCTGCGTGCCGCCGGGTTCGCGCGTCAGTAGCGCGTCGCAACCGCTGGCCCGCAGGAAATTACCCAGCAAACGCAACTGAGTCGACTTCCCACTGCCGTCGATACCCTCGAAGGTAATGAAAGTTCCAGGCACACGTCCTCGGTTTTCTCTGTGCAACCTCTGTGTTCTCTGTGTCTCTGTGGTTCACTTCCGGCCAGAAAGCACCACAGAGACACAGAGAACACAGAGGTTGCACAGAGGAAAGTCTAGATTGCGATCCATTCGCCCGCGAGAGTTTAATCGAATGTCACGCCTCAGGCGAGTTGACGTCGTGGCGCACTTCGCGCTGGCCGCTTTCCGTCGTCGCTTGTGAGTGGAGTTCGCTGGTGGGGCGCCGCGATTGTGAGATCGTCGAGATGGCGTGCTTGAAAATCAGTTGTTCCTGTGACCCCGATTCGAGTAGGACCGAGAACTTGTCGAAACTGCGGATACGGCCCGTCAGCTTGGCGCCGTTGAGGAGGTAAACGATCACGGACGTCTTTTCCCGGCGCACCGTGTTGAGAAAGGCGTCCTGAATGTTTTGCGGTGCCTGTTTGCCGTCTGACATGCTGAAACCCGGGGTGGAATTGTAGACCGCGCGGTTACAGGGAGATTACAACAGCGACTTTTGCCTGACAAGGGATTGCTGGAGATGTGAGAGAAACATGATTATTTGGACCGCGGGCTCGCGGCCATCGATTTCAATACGGATTGCAAAACGGGGTTTTCCTCACCAAAACCCTCAAACCACTCGACGTCTGCTTCATGGCGAAACCATGTCAATTGGCGTTTGGCGTAGTG
>DATNDM010000611.1:0-3554 GCA_035553235.1 Pyrinomonadaceae bacterium
TCGAAGACAAGTCTGCATTGCTGCCGCTGATCGATTGGTACAGCAAGGAAAACGAGTGGAGGGAGATCATTCCGATATCAGCGCTGGAAGACGAGATGACTGGTGTCTTAATCGAGGCGGCGTTGCGACATTTACCGGAAGGCGAGCCGATCTTTTCGGAAGACGAGTTGACGGATCAATCGTTGCGCGTGCTCGTTGCCGAGATCGTGCGTGAGAAGGTTCTGCACACTACCGGCGACGAGATACCGTACGTCACTGCAGTCGTTACCGAACGCTTCGAAGAAGTGCGCGAAGACTTCGCACGCATTTACTGCGTCATCGTTGTCGAGCGTGCCTCGCAGAAGAAGATCATCATCGGACGCGGTGCGAGTCGCTTGAAAGACATTGGCATTAAAGCGCGCAGAGAAATCGAAACGCTGCTGGGCCATAAGGTTCATCTCGAACTGTTTGTGAAAGTCGAAGAAGACTGGCGCAACAAAGAAAATCTCCTGGATGAGTTTGGACTAAGCGGCAATTGAGCCACGAAAAGGCACAAAAAGCACAAATGAGTTTTTCCGCACTCGATGTCGAGATCGAGCCGCAAGCATGTGAGGCGGTCGCGTATGCGTTGATGGAAGCCGGTGCGTTGGGAACTGAGACTACTGATAACCTCGTCACCGGTTATTTCGCCGAGACGCCGAATCGCGAGCGCGTTCGTGACGAGTTGTTTGAAGCGTTGCGAATTTACGAGTTGCCGTCGTCGTCAGTGCGCGACATGAACGTGCGCGAGGTCGTGCAGCGTGATTGGCTGGAGGAGTGGAAACAGAGCTGGCAGCCGGTCGAGATTGGGCGCTTCATCATCGCGCCGCCGTGGTCCAACCTCGACGACGTCCACGATCGCTTAATCATTCGCATTGAGCCCGGCATGGCGTTCGGCACCGGCACTCACGAGACCACACGACTCTGCCTCAAA
This sequence comes from Pyrinomonadaceae bacterium, assembly GCA_035553235.1. Taxonomy (GTDB): domain Bacteria; phylum Acidobacteriota; class Blastocatellia; order Pyrinomonadales; family Pyrinomonadaceae; genus PSRF01. The sequence goes on from DATNDM010000611.1 coordinate 953, forward strand.
GCGATTCAGAAATATTACTTCGGCAGCAGCTTTCTCGATGTCGGTACGGGCACCGGGATTCTTGCGATTGCGGCCGCTAAACTCTTTCCCGAAGCACGCATCGAAGCGTGTGACACTGATGAAACCGCGATCGCGATTGCGCGCGAGAACGCGGAGTTAAATGGCGTCGCGGAACAGATCAACTTCTGGGTTGGTTCCATCGACGATTCGACTGCTTCAGCGGATCTTGTTGCCAATTTAACTGCCAACGTGATCAGTGAATTGATACCAACTCTGGTAGGCGTGACCTGCGGCAAGTTGATTCTCTCGGGCATTCTGGAAACGCAGATCGAGATGGTCCGGGCAGCGCTGCACGATTGCGGGATCGATGAATTCGAAGTCATGCAGGACGGCGAGTGGGTCGCGCTGATTGTTTAAGAATATTTCACGCAAAGGCGCAAAGACGCTAAGTAGGTCAAATGACTCGTCGAAGATTCCATGCGCCACCAACCGCCTTCACGCAAAGCACCATCACGCTTGCCGCTGACGAAGCACGCCACCTGCGCGACGTGCTGCGGCTGAAGTCCGGCGACCAGGTTTACGTCTTCGACGGCCTCGGACACGAATTTCGCTGTGCGGTGTCTAATGTCCGACGCGACGTGGCCGAACTGAGCATCGACGCAGAAGTCGATCCCGCAAAGCCTGAATCACACTTGCAGTTAAATCTCGGCGTCGCGTTGTTGAAAGGCGAGAAGTTTGATCTCGTCGTGCAGAAAGCAACGGAGCTGGGCGTCACTAAAATCACGCCGCTCATCACGCGCTATGCCGACATTCATCTGCGCGATGCGACTGACGCGGCGAAGCGCGTGACGCGCTGGCAGCGGATCGCGCTCGAGGCCGCAAAGCAGTCTGGCAGGGCTTTTGTACCGGAAATTACGTTGCCAGTCGCGTTCGAGAAGCTGGAACGCGAAGGTGCCGGCGTGATGTTCTCGGAACGCAGTGGCGCAGGTTTGGAGAGTTTGCCTCCAACACACTCAATCACGGCGCTCGTGGGTTCGGAAGGTGGTTGGGCCGATGAAGAAATCGACACCGCACGGGCACGCGGATTTCATGTAGTGACGCTCGGCGGCCGCGTTCTTCGCGCGGAGACGGCGGCAATCGCGGTCGCAGTGTTGATGCAGCATCGGTTTGGCGATCTCAAATAGCCTCGGATTTCGCGGATGAACGCGGATTTGATTTGACCGCAACGTGTCTCAGGCTCAAAATGGTAGCCACTAATCGCCGGAACAAAGAATCCAAGGGGGACGTTTGAATCTCGTATGGCCATCGATAAAAATTCCGCAGTCGAGAACGCCCGCAACGACCTGGCCCGGCGCCTGAAAATCAACGCCGCCGACGTCAAAGAAAAATCTGTCGAAGATTCTGACTTTCCCGACATGGCACTCGGCGCGGCTGAGGACGGCGAGATGAGCGGCCAGATGATCACGCGCGGCTGGCGCATCAAGCTCGAGGCGCAGGGGAAAACCTACGAATACCGCGCCGACAAAAACCAGGTGAGAGCTTACAAATTCCAGGGCCAAAATTATCGGATCTAAGCTGTAGAGGTACCACCATGAACCGCAACAATTTCTTTATTCACCTCGCGCTCGCAATCGTCCTCATTCTCGTGGCCGCTTTCGCCGGTCAATTGAACCGGTGGCGACACCAATGGAAGTCTTTCGGCCCTGTGCCGGTCACTGAAAAGAAAAGAGCAACCACCACTGAAGAGATCGCGCTCAGTGAGACGACCAACTTCAGCCGTCCCGAAGTGCTCGTCAGATTCAAGAGCGGTGTGAGCCAGGAAACTATCGAACGTCTGACAGCGCAACTCAACGATCGCGTCGAAGACCGCATCGAGAACGTTCCCGGGTTAGAGGCGATTGACGATCTCGATAACGCCGACGCCGCGGAAGTCGTCAACGAATACTCAAAACTTCCCGAAGTCGAATACGCTGAGCCGAATTACGATATCGAACTCGATGAGGCTGATGCACCACTCGTTCCGGTCCTGCCGCACGATCCGCAGTTTAACGATCAGTGGGCGCTGGCGAATTCGGGACAGCGCGGCGGCAAGCAGGGTGCGGACATCAGCGCGACACTCGCATGGGCCAAAACGACCGGCAGCGAAAAGGTCGTCGTTGCGGTGCTCGACAGCGGTGTGGATTACACGCATGAAGATCTCGCCGGTAACATGTGGAAGCGGCCCGCGTCGATGGCGCCTTATCACGACGACGAACTCGGAACGATTGACGACGAGAACGGCTTCAGCACAGTCGAAAACATCGGCGATCCGATGGATGAGAACGGCCACGGCACCCACTGCGCGGGCATCATCGGGGCTGAAGGTGAGAACAACCTCGGGATTGCGGGCGTGAACTGGAAAGTGCGGATCATGCCGCTGAAGTTCATGAACGCCGGTGGTTTTGGAACGACGAAGGATGCGATTGAGGCCATCAATTACGTGATCGATCGGAAGAAGGCGGGCGTCAACGTTCGCATCATCAGCGCTAGCTGGGGTTCGACGCAGTACTCGCGCGCGCTCGAAGACGTGATCCGCAAGGCGTACGAAAACGACATCGCGTTC
>DATNDM010000612.1:0-8822 GCA_035553235.1 Pyrinomonadaceae bacterium
TATTCGTTGCGCAAGCCGCTCGTGTTTGGTGAGTTTGGCATGGGAGTCGAAGGTTACAACGGCGCCGCGCAGCTTGATTGGTATCGCGCGTTCTTTGAAGGGAACGCACGCGCTGGCGCAGGCGGTGCGATGTTCTGGATATTGACGCCGGACGCGCATCGAGGCTATGGCGTGACTTATTCGACGCCTCGCGATCAGCCGTTGCTTGCTGAAGTTGCACATGCGTCGCAGATGTTTGCGGCGTTGCAATCGGCGGAAGTGCCGTCGTGGTTGCAGGACAATGAGCGACATCTGATTCCACGTCAGTTTGCGTGGACTCGTGCTGAAGGAGATGCGGCAACAGCTCCGCAGATGATCGTTCGCGGAGACAAGACAATCGTTTATCAATTCAAACCGCAGATGGCGAGCGCCGGGCGATTCGAGAAGATTGGTGAGGGCCCGGGTTACATCTGGGGATTCGGCTCGGGCTATCTTGAATACACGATTCCGCCGCGTGCCGACCGGCGCAGGGTGAGTGAAGTCATCGTGCGCGCCCACATCCAACCGGTGTTGCCCGTCGACGCGCCACGGGGTTTCGTGAAGACGCGCGTCACGTTGTTTGTCGAAGACTGGAACGGCGGCTCGCGGTTGATTCCGGTCGAGCCACAAGGACAGCCAATCATTCAGGAGTGGCGTTTGACCGGGCTTTTCCTCCGCCTGCGCGCGATGCGCGGCCTCCCGCTAAAAATTCGTTTCGAAGTGACACCGGAGTCAGACTGGCTCTACGGTGTCAACATCTCAAACTGGCCCGAAGGTTACGACTCCAAAGACGCCCGGCCCGTCGAAGTCGAGCTGAAGCATTAGCCACAAAAAGGCACAAAAGCACAAAAGGCCTTCCCAAACTACTTTGTCTTTTGGCTAATGGCCGAGTTCGTAAATTTTGACTGAGGGGACGGGGCCGAGTGTGACTTCGGCGACGGGGGTGAAGTGGTCGCGGAGGGCGGAGATGATTGAGTCGTTGCTGAAGTACCGACGGCCGCGCGCGACGACGATGTAGTCTCCGGTGGTGAGTTGCTTCATGGCGTCGGGGTCAGAGAGGGAAATGCAGACGAGGTCGGAGCGATTGTCACGTTCAGCGTAATAAGTTGCCAATGAAGGACTCTCGCTCGCCACACGTGCGCCGGGGTGAGCACGTTGCGCGATCTCCGCAATCACGTCGCGCATGCTCGCGTCGTAAAATTCGTCGTGCGGGAAGTAATAGCCGGCCCGACTCATGCCGCCGCCGATCGAGTTTGTGAACAGCCGGAAGTGCGGTGAAGCATTCAAGGAGTTGATGACTGAAGCAGCGATCACGATCACGGCGACGCTTGCCGGTACGTAATGCTTCAAGTCTGCGCTCCACTGCGCCAGCCAGCGGCCGACGAAGTCAATGCCGAGCGCACTCGTAATCAACACTGCCGGCAAGATGGTCGTGTAATAACGCGTAAACTTCCCACCCGGAAAACAGAACGCCACCACCCACAGCAAAAACCAGAAGAGAATGAAGTAACGCCCGTCACCAAGCTTGCGTCGAAACAGCAACGGTAGACCAGCCAGAAATCCGAGCACGGTCAACACCGGCAACTTCACCGCCGTAAATACGAGATAGAAGTAAACGGGAACGCCGTGCAGCCAATCACTAAAACGTTGCGGATAGAGTTGACCCATGAACTCGTAACCGTCGTGACTGACGCGATTGCCACCCGCAAACAACCCCATCTGTTTCCACGTGTCCGGCAGCAGCACGGTCGGACTGAGAACGAGAAACACGATGCCCATGATCGCAAAGAACATGAGAAGACGTTTTTTACCCAGACGCCAACGCGTTTCCGGCAGCTTCTGAAACATCCAGTAATAACAAAGACTGATCGCGAAAAGATGCGGCACGTACTTCGACGCCACCATCGCGCCATATGAAGCTGCCGTGAGCCAGTAATATCTATTCGGACTCGTGACGCCGCTTTCAGCAGCACGCTGGCCCCGCAACCAAAACACATTCGCCAGCAGGAAGAAGAACAACAAAAACGAATCTTCCTTAGCGATGCGGTTGAAGCCGATGGCCATCGGATCGAAGGTCCACAACGCCGCCGCGATCAGCGCGACTTCAATGCCAAACAGTTCGGCAGTGAGGAGGAAAATCAGAATCGCGCTGAGCGCGCCGGCGATCGTGCCGGGCAGTCGCAGCGCTGTCTCGGGTGCGATGCGATCAGCGGGCCGAAAAGCAACGAACGAAGAGTTGTTCCACTTTTCAGCAAGGATGATCGTCGCGGCCTGGCACGCCTTCATCAGCATTGGATGTTCGCCGTTCGCGCCGGTGAGACCGTTGGCGCGATAGTCGGCGACGGCGTTGAGCTTGTTGAGCTCGTCTTCGCTCAGGCCTTCGGCACTGAGGCCCGTAACACGGAAGCCAATGCCGGCGACGACCAGAACGATAAGCGCGACGAAGACGAGTGATTTGCTGTTTGTTAAGTGACGCAAAGCGCGCAAGGGTAGCGGAAGAGACGTGTAGTGTCAAAATCGCGATGCCACAAACAATCTCCGTAATCTGTGGATAAGAATGTTAATCTTGTCATCCTGTCTCCATGGACCAAACCCAACTAGCTCGACGACTCGGTTTATTCGACGCCACCATGATTGTCATGGGTGGCATCATCGGCTCGGGCATCTTTATGAACCCGTCGGTGGTCGCGCGCCAGGTCGGCACGCCGTTTCTCGTTCTCGGCGCGTGGACAATCGGCGGATTGTTTGCACTCACAGCCGCCTTCATCTGGGCTGAACTTGCGTCGCGGCGCCCTGACGTCGGCGGCCAATACGCGTACCTGCGAGAAGCGTTTCATCCGGGCGTCGCATTTCTTTACGGCTGGGTGTTGCTGCTCGTGATTCAAACGGGAGGCATGGCGGCGGTCGCGGTTACTTTTGCGCGTTACTTCGTCGAGTTGACGCACGTCCCGATCTCGTCCGCGTACCTCGCCGCAATCGTCCTCGCCACGCTCACACTCATTAACTGTTTCGGCGTGCGCGCAGGCAGCACGGTGCAGAGTATGTTGATGGTGTTGAAGATCGTCGCGATCGCGATGCTGGTCGTGTGCGGGTTCCTGTTTGCGCAGCGAAGCGCAAATCCAACAACGCTCCTGGATAGACCGGTTTCTACTGATCTGATAACCGCATTCGGCGCGGCGCTCGTCCCGGTAGTCTTTAGTTACGGCGGGTGGCAAACAGCGACGTTCATCGCCGGCGAGATCAAGGAGCCGCGCAAGAACCTGCCACGCGGACTGATAATCGGCGTCATTGGCGTCGTTGTGCTTTATCTCGCCGCGAATGTGGTTTACACGAGCGTCCTCGGAACTGCCGGACTCGCTGCGTCGAAAGCGCCCGCTTCCGACGTGATGCGCAGCGCACTCGGAGACTTCGGCGCGCGCCTGATTGCCGCGGGCATTGCGATCTCGACCGTGGGCTTTTTGAGTCAAAGCATGCTGACAGCGCCACGCGTTTACTTCGCGATGGCAAAAGACGGACTGTTCTTCAAGCGCGTGGCCACAGTGCATCCGCAAACACGCGCGCCGATCGTCGCCATCGCGCTCCAGGGACTGCTCGCGATTCTCATTGCTTTACTCGGAACGTACGAGCGCATCCTGAACTACGTTCCCTCAATCGACATGATTTTCTTCGGCCTGACCGCGTGCTGTATCTTTGTCTTTCGGAAACGTGAAGGCGCGGCGGCGACGACGAGAGTTCCCGGGCATCCGCTCACGACGCTCGTTTTCATCGCGGTCTGCTGGCTCGTGGTAATCAACACGGTCTATCGTGATACGCACAACACATTGATAGGAATTCTAATCATGATTGCAGGCATTCCGGCTTACGCATTTTGGCGACAAAGGAGCAGCAGATGACGGCCGCACGCGAAGTTATGCGTTCGTCGTACATGCATTGGGCCAAGACGCGCTCGGTCGCGAAGTACAACCTGGCGACGAGCGGACTCGGCAACTTGAAGCTGAGCGAGTTGCGCGTGTCGCTCGACGATCTCGAGATCACGGACGGCGGCTACGGTTATCAACCATTGATACAGTCGATCTCGACACGGTATCGCGTCGCGCCTGAGCAGGTCGTGACCGCCGCCGGAACGACGTTCGCAAACCACCTTGCGATGGCGGCGTTAATCAAACCGGGCGACGAAATCTTGTTCGAACAGCCCGCCTACGAACCGATGCTCGCGCTCGCGCGTTATCTCGGCGCGGACGTGAAGCGTTTTTCACGACGTTTCGAAGACGCTTTTCAGATCTCGGTTGCAGAACTCGAACGACTTGTCACGCCGAAGACGCGACTGATCGTCATCACGAATCTTCACAATCCCAGTGGCGTGTTGCTGAGCGATGCGACGATGAAGCAGATCGGCGAGATCGCGCGGCGCGTGGGTGCGCGTGTGCTGGTCGATGAAGTCTACATGGAGACGTTGTTTGAAGAATCGCCGCGGACGAGTTTTCATCTTGGCGAAGAGTTTGTCGTGACGAGTAGTTTGACGAAGGCTTTTGGTTTGAGTGGACTGCGCTGTGGTTGGATACTCGCGCAACCTGAACTCGCGAAACGCATGTGGCTGCTGAACGATCTCTTCGCCGCGACTCCGGTACATGCTGGTGAGCGACTTAGCGTAGTCGCGATGCAGCAGCTCAAAGGGATTGCAGCGCGTGCGAAGCAGTTGCTGGATCGAAATCGTCAGACGCTGAATGAGTTTCTCGATACGCGTGAAGATCTCGAAGTCGTGCGGCCGGAGTTTGGGACGGTGATGTTTCCGCGCGTCCGTCACGGGACGTCGGAAAGGCTTTGTCAGTTGTTGCGTGAAAAGTATGAGACGTCAGTCGTGCCGGGAGTCTTCTTCGAGATGCCGGCGCACTTTCGGATCGGTATCGCGGGAAACGCGGATTTACTGTCAGAGGGCCTGAAGCGACTCGGACTCGCACTGGATGAACGCGGATGAACGCGGATCTGCGTTCATGCGCGACTAGTTTTTCTGCTTGAGGTCTTTAACGATTAGCCAGTCGCGCACCTGTTCCGCGGCCTCGATGCCGACGGCTTCGGTCGTCATCCGGATCGGCGTGCCGTTGGGCCAGTTGTCTCGCTTCAGCATTGGCCCACCGACCGCCTTGTAGTAAACCTTTCCTTCAAACTTCTTCTGCCCGGTGCGCGGCTCAAATACGAGTATCTTCACATCGAGGTCCGGTGAGTTCAGGATAATCGTCCCACTCTGAAACTCGTCAACGTCAAACTGCATCAGCACAACAATCGACTCCGTCTCACTTTTCGCGCGTTTGACTGCCGGATCGCGCTTCGTGTCGCCGATGCCAGTGACCTTGACGTTCTTAAACTCACCGAGGTGATCCAGAAAATCTTTGAAGATCGTGTCCTCGCTGAGCAGATGCTTCGACGAAGGCTCACGTGCGACGAGCAGCGAGACTGGTTGTTTCACTTCGCGCGCACTGCTCTTCGGAGTTACTTCGCCGCCGGTTTGTGGTGTTGGAATCGGAGCCGGATCGGGCTTTGGCGCGCGCCTGCCAGACTGCGCAATCGCGTTGGTGGCGAGCAACAGCAGCAAGCTCGATGCTGCAAAAAGGCGCGTTTTGTGGCGGTTTCGCTGAATGCCGGGGTGCATTTTCATGCGTTCTTCTCCAGCGTTTTGCCCTTAGAAGCGGGCCTAGTCTACAAGGTTGCAACAAAGCTGTCGAAGTGTTGGTGGCTTCGGCTCGGTGAGGTAGACCTGCACCGCCGACTCGTTTCGCAACTGCTCCGCGTAAGCTGCGAGCACCTTCTGCTTTTCCTGCTCGAGCAGGTACCGCATCAACATCGGTTTGACGTCGGCGAAGTCGCGGTTGAGTTGTGCTTTGTTGGCTTTGTAGTAGGCACGCGCCTGCTCCTCGGTGATGATCGGCAGCTTCGCGTTGACGTGCTGATCGACGAGCACTTGCGGGGTAGTGCCGAGTCGTTTCGCTTCCTGCTCGAGGAGTATGTCGTTGATGCGTATCTCGAGGTCGCGCTTGCGGAGAGCGTAGACCTGCTGCTGGACCTGAAAGATCATGGGCAGCAGCGCCGTTTCGATATCGCTGGACGTGATGTTCACGCCATTGACATTCGCAAACACGCGCGCGAGATCTGCTTCGCTCGTCGGCGGCGTGACCGCAACGTTCGCAGTCACGATCTTCGCGGTCGCGCGCAGAGAGTTTGCAAACTCACGGGCCCGCGCGGCTTCGCGCTCGGCTCTGAACTGCGCGATTATGTTGTTCTTGACGCTACTGAAACTCTGCGTGTGGTTCTTGCCTTCGTCGTAGAACTCTTTCGCCTCGGCTTCGGTGGGTGGAACGATCTTCGAAGCGACTTCGAGTTCGAACAGTTTCGCGGTCGTGATGCCGCGACGCTTTGCTTCGCCCTCGAGCAGAAGATCGTTGATCTTCAACTCGAGTTGCCGGCTGCGCGCGACGATTACTGTGTCCTGTGCGATGCTGATCTGAGTCAGGGTGTCGATGCTTAGATCCTTGCGCGCGATCTTGACGCCGTTGACGACGGCCAGGACGTTGATCTCGGGCTTCTGTTCGCAACCACAGTTTGGCGGCGCCTGCAGTAAAAACGCGAGGATGGGCCACAAAACTGCGCTAATCAAGAGCACGGTTTTATTTCTGCAGCGCGCGGATTGCTTCGCGAGCGTAGTAGGTCAGGATGATGTCGGCCCCAGCGCGTTTGATGCTCGTGAGTGTTTCCATCATGACGCGCTCTTCGTCGATCCAGCCTTTCTGTGCGTCCGCCTTGATTAACGCGTACTCGCCCGAGACGTGATACGCCGCGCACGGGACATCAAAACGCTCGCGCACCATCTTCAACACGTCGAGATAAACCGTGGCGGGTTTGACCATCAGGATGTCAGCGCCCTCGGCGTAGTCGAGCTCGGCTTCGCGCATTGCCTCGCGCGCGTTTGGCGGATCCATCTGGTACGCGCGGCGGTCGCCAAACTCAGGCGCGCTCTGCGCCGCCTCACGGAATGGACCATAGAACCCGGATGCATACTTCACCGCGTAAGCCATGAGCGCCGTGTTCTCGAAACCTTCCGCGTCGAGCAGTTCGCGAATGGCTTCGACTTGTCCATCCATCATCGCTGACGGTGCGACGATGTCCGCGCCCGCAGCCGCCTGGCTCAAGGCTGTGCGCGCGAGCAGCTCGAGTGATTCGTCGTTGATAACTTCACCACCACGCACGACACCGCAATGACCATGCGACGTGTACTCGCACAAACACGTGTCAGCCATGATGATCATTTCCGGCGACGACTGTCGCACCGCGCGGATCGCACGCTGCACGATTCCGTCCTCGGCGTAAGCTCCGGAGGCGAGGGCGTCTTTAGTTTCAGGCAGGCCGAAGAGGATGATGCTGCGGACGCCGAGGTCGCGTGCGGCGGCGACTTCTTTTGTCACCTCGTCAATCGAGAGATTAAAGACGCCCGGCATCGACGAGATCTCGCGGCGCACGCTTGTGCCGGGACAGACGAACAACGGCAGCACGAAGTTTTCCGGCGCGAGACGCGTCTCGCGGACGAGTGAACGAATCGCGTCAGTTCTGCGAAGTCTTCGAGGACGATGAATCATAAAACTCCAGTTCACAAAAGGCACAAAATTTAAGGCAAAGGCACATAAATTAAAACTTACTTTGTGTTCTTCTTTGTGCCTCTTTGTGGCCCAACTTACCAGCGGTGATATGCGGGATGGCCGGGCTTGACCGCGACGAAGGTGCCGCGACAAGTGGCGCAGACTTTATCGTGAGCGATCAGTTCACCTTCGACGATCGCTTTGTCGTCAGTCGACTCAACCACACGCGCGACGAGTTTCACTGGACGATCGCTCGGCGTGGGGCGCAAGAGTTTGATCGCGTAATCCGCCGTGACGGTACAAGGCGGTTTGTCAGCGCCGCTCTTTTGCATCAGATGCCATGCCGCCGTCCAATTGCAATGACAGTCGAGCAGCGTGCCGATAATCCCGCCGCTTAACATTCCCTCAAACGCTTCGTACTCCTTGCTCGGCTGCCACTCCGCGACAACCTCGTCACCATCAGGAAAACTGCGGATGTGCAGGCCCTTCTGGTTCGCTGGTCCGCAGCCGAAGCACGCGAGGTTCGGAGCAAATGTTTCCTGAATACTTTTCATAAACACGGATCTTAAAAAACGATTTACGCGGATCTGAGTTCCTGCCGCAGCTTGAAACGCTGAATCTTCCCGGTCGCCGTGTATGGCAACGCGCTCACGAAAACGTAGCGCCGCGGCTGTTTGAACCGGGCCAGCGACTCAGCCACGAGCTTGCGCAACTCATGCTCCAGTTGACCCGAATCAAATTCTACATCCTGCTTAACGACAAACGCACACGGACACGGCAGCTGATTGGCATCGAAGTCTTCAACTACAGCAGCACGCGCTACACCACCGTGCCGCAACAACGCGCCCTCAACTTCAACGGGCGAAACCCACCGGCCACTCGACTTGAAACAATCATCGCTGCGTCCCATGTGATGCCAGTAGCCGTCGCTGTCGCAGCGATAAAGATCACCCGTGCGCACCCAACCATTCACGAATGTATTCGCAGTCGGTTCCGGTTTCTCCCAGTAATACAACGCCGCACTCTCGCCCTTGATCCACAAGTTGCCTTCTGAATTCGCGGGCACCGGTGCGCCATGTTCGTCGACCAGCCGCGCCTCGTAACCCTCGAGCAAATGGCCGCTGCTGCCGTAGCGCAATTTGTCTTCATGGTTCGACATGAACATGTGCAGCATCTCGG
>DATNDM010000613.1:0-4883 GCA_035553235.1 Pyrinomonadaceae bacterium
GTTCCTGATTAGCATGCGAGAGGTCGCTACCGCTCCCTGTACTGACCCGATCCAAGATGATTTTAGACTCTTGAGGCAAAGCTTGGAGAGAGAAGAAACACAGACTTCGCCGTTCTACCAGCAGCAGCGGATCGCTGAGGATCTCGTGGCCGTCTACAACTCCGCGGATCCGGACGCCGCAACGCGTCTCAACGATCTCTTTCACAGCGCGATCGATATCGAACAGATTCGCGGCTTCATCCGCGATAAGCTTTGGCATCTACCTGACACCCAGCGCCGCATCGACAACTTCACACTCTCCGATGCGCAACTCGTCGTCGCACGACTCTACGGTTTCGACGATTGGAGTGAGTTGGTGCGGTCGTCTGATGAACCCGCAGCCGATCCACATTCGGCGCCCTTCGTCTTGAGTTCCAAGCCTCCCTTCTATCGCATCGATTGGGCCAACAACAGCATCGAACCGCGCCAACCGATGTCGGCCAAAGATTGGGAGAACGTGTGTGCGGTAGTTAAGGAGTTAGGACTGACAGCGATCAAGTCAGCGGGTTTGATCGGCGATGATGATTTGCAAATCATCTCGCAACTGGATCAGGTCACCTCGCTCAATCTCGACGGGTCGAAACTTCTTACCGACAACGGCCTCGCGTATCTCGCTCGGATGCCGCAGTTGCGAGAGCTGGTCCTCGGCGGTCACGTCACGGACGATGGTCTGGAAGTGCTGCGCCACCTGCCTGAACTGCGTGTATTCAGGATGTTTTGGCAGAGCAACGTCACAGACGACGGCATTGCGAATCTTCGGTTTTGTGATCAACTGGAGGAAGTTGATTTGTTAGGCTGCAAAACCGGCGACGGCGCGATCGCCGCGCTGACAGAAAAACCTAACCTCCGTCGCTTCAAGACCGGCCAGAACGTGACTGACGACGGTCTCGCGTTGCTGCAACAGTTTCCCGGCTTCACGACTCCGTCAACCTGGGAACCTGAATACGGGTTGATGTCCTTCAGCGCTGGGCCGACGAATCTCCTCATCGATGGACCATTCACCGCCGCCGGACTGAAAAGCCTCCGTGGACTCGACGGGCTCATGGGCTTGAGTTTCTTCTGGCACACAACACAGCTTCGCGGTGATGACCTGCGAGCGCTCGACAGCCTGGCGAATCTTGCTTATTTAGGTTGCCAGGACAAACTCTGCGATGACGACGCGATGCGTCACATTGCGGCGCTGCCGAAGCTTCGCATGTTGATGGGCCAGGGCACTGTCGCTACCGATGACGGCTTCAGATCTCTTGGTCAATCGCAAACGATCGAATACTTTTGGGGACGTGAGTGTCCGAACTTGACGAGTTCAGGGTTCCTCGCACTCTCGCGCATGCCTGCGCTGAAAGGACTTGCAGTCAGTTGTAAGTCTGTTGATGACGCAGCGCTCGCAACGTTGCCCGACTTCCCTGCTTTGCGCGAGTTGGTGCCGATGGACGTCCGCGACGATGGTTTTCAACATATCGGTCGCAGCAAAAATCTCGAATCATTGATTCTGATGTATTGCCGCGACACTACAGACGTCGCGACCAGTCATATCATCGGTCTGCCAAACCTGAGGAAATATCACGCGGGTTACACATGCATCACCGACGCGAGCATGGAATTGCTGAGCCAAATCAAATCGCTGGAAGAAATCTCCTTCGAAGGCTGCAAATTGATCACCAACACCGGCCTCCCCTCGCTAACCACCCTCCCGCGTCTGCGCGAACTCTCGCTTGGCGGCTGCCCCAAAGTCACGCGATCGGGAGTAAGAGGATTTAGCAGTGAGGTTCGAGTCAACTATGACCCGTTTTGAAATTACGATGATGTGAGTTCTTCTCCGTGCAACCTCTGTGTTCTGTGCCTGTGTGGTTAATATTGTTCGAAAAAACAACCACAGAGACACAGAGAAACACAGAGATTGCACAGAGAGACAGACTTTTGTGCTGCTCTTTCTTGAACCCAACCTTGTGGCGTGAAACTCCACGTTACTATTCTGCGTAAACAACTGTTCATCAATCTGAGAAACCATCAAAGCTCACCAACGAAAGGGATGTTTATGCGTTCAATCCGGCAATCTCGCCGCTCGTTTATTCGCTTGCTGATTCTGTCAACCCTCTTGCTTATCGCGTTCGCGGTGCCGGTGTGGGCACAGACTCCGCCCATAATCGACCGCGAGCTTTTCTTCGGCGATCCCGAGATTGCGGGGGCGCAGATTTCCCCGGACGGCGCGTTCATCGCGTTTATCAAGCCGTTCAAGGGCACACGCAATATCTGGGTGAAGAAGACGGCCGAGCCGTTCGCGAACGCAAAACCGTTAACCGCTGACACCAAGCGCCCGATCCCGACTTACTTCTGGTCGCGCGACGGCAAGTACATACTGTTCGTTCAGGACAAAGCCGGCGATGAGAATTACCATGTCTATGCGGTCAATCCGGCTGATGCGCCCGCCCCGGGACAAGACGTCCCGGCCGCACGCAATCTCACCGACGTAAAGGGCGTCCGCGCGATTATCTATTCGGTACCTCGCACCGAGCCCGATGCCATCTACGTCGGGATAAACGACCGCGACGCCGCCTGGCACGATCTCTACAAAGTAAAAATCTCCACCGGCGAGCGCACGCTGATGCGCAAGAACACCGAACGCATCACCGCCTACTACTTCGATCTCAAGGACCAACTGCGACTAGCCACCAGATCAGCAGAAAACGGCGACACGGACGTACTGCGCGTCGACGCAGACAAGTTTACGAAGGTTTACAGTTGCAGCGTGTTTGAGGCGTGTGGACCAGTGCGCTATCACAAAGACGGCGAACGCGTTTACTTCCAAACGAACAAGGGCAGCGACGTCGATCTGATCCGTCTCGAACTATTCAATCCGACGACCGGCAAAGAAGAGTTGGTCGAATCAGACCCTTTGAAACGCGTCGACTTCGGCGACACGATCTTCTCGGACGTTTCCGACGAATTGATTGCCACAACCTACGACGACGAGCGCCAGCGAATTTACTGGAAAGACAAAGCTTTTGAAGCTGATTACAAAAACCTCCAGAAGCAACTTCCCGGCAAGGAAATCCATTTCGGCTCTTCAACGAAAGATGAAAAGCTGTGGATCGTCTCCGCCAACGCTGATACGGATCCCGGCTCAACTTATCTATTTGACCGAACCACCAAGAAGCTGACGCTGCAATATCAGATTTACGACAAGTTGAATCGCGCGTACCTCGCGCCGATGAAGGCGGTAAAGTATCCGTCGTCCGACGGCCTGGAAGTACCGGCGTATCTCACCTTGCCCAAAGGCGTCGACGCGAAGAACCTGCCCGCGGTGATCGTTCCACATGGTGGCCCATGGTATCGCGACAGTTGGGGCTACAACGCGTTTGCACAATTTCTCGCGAACCGCGGCTACGCTGTTTTGCAACCTAACTTCCGCGGTTCGACCGGTTATGGCAAGAAGTTTATCGACGCCGGAAACAAGCAGTGGGGCGACAAAATGCAGGACGACGTGACCTGGGGTGCGAAGTATCTCATCGCGCAGGGCATCGCCGATCCGAAGCGCGTGGGAATCATGGGTGGATCATACGGCGGTTACGCAACGCTCGCGGGCGTTGCATTCACACCTGACGTTTACGCGGCCGGCGTGTCGATTGTTGGACCATCGAATCTAATCACGCTGCTCGAATCGATTCCGCCCTACTGGGAACAGATTCGCAAGCTTTTCTACGAGCGCATGGGCGATCCCAATACGCCGGAAGGCAAGGCGCAGTTGCTGCGTCAATCGCCGTTAACGGCGGCTTCAAAGATAAAGACGCCGCTGCTCGTGATTCAGGGTGCGAATGATCCGCGCGTCAACAAACGCGAGTCAGATCAGATCGTGATCGCATTACGAGATCGTGGGTTCCCGGTTGAGTACATGGTCGCGCCGGATGAAGGACACGGCTTTGCGCGTCCGGTAAACAACATGGCGATGTTCGCGAGTGCGGAAAAGTTTCTCGCGAAGTATCTCGGCGGACGTTACCAGGAAACGATGACTCCGGAAGTGTCGCAACGCCTGAACGAAATCAACGTCGACGTCAAGACGGTGACGATGCCGAAGATGATGACGGCGAGTGTCGAGCTTCCGAAACCCGCGGTAGATCTGCGACCCGGTACGTTCAACTACAAAGCGTCGCTGGCTATCCAGGGACAGGAAATTCCGCTCACGTTGAAGACCGACGTCAAGGAAGAAAACGGAGCCTGGACCGTCAATGAAACGGCTCAAACTCCGAATGGCGAGATCGTCGACGTCAGCACCATCGAGAAAGGAAGTTTGCTGTTGAAGCGTCGCTGGATCAAACAGGGTCCAATGACGATCGAGATGGACGTCGCGCCGAACCAGTTGACGGGCAAGACGACTATGAATGGGCAAGTGACGCCACTCGCCGTCGATCCGGGTGGCGCTCTGTTTGCCGACGGCGCGGGCACGTTTGAGGTGATTGCTTCGCTGCCGCTGGCGGAGGGTTACAGTTTGAGTTTTCGAAATTTTGATCTGCAGAAACAGAAACCGCAGATCAAACAGTTGAAGGTGCTCGGATCTGAAAGCGTCACCGTGCCGGCGGGTAAATTCGATGCGTACAAAGTGGAGATAGTCGCCACCGACAACGAGGCAGACAAACAGACGGTTTGGATCGATAAGGGGAGTCGAAAAGTGTTGAAGATTTCCGCGGTTATTCCGAGTCTGAACGGCGCAATCCTGACTTCGGAATTGGCGAACTAGGCCACAAACAGGCACAAAAGGCACAACCAGGCACAAAAAGGCGCAAAGAAGCTGGGCTTGTTTTTGCGCCTTTTGTGTTTTGTGGGTAGCTGTAAGTTTTCCAGGCTTGGCG
>DATNDM010000614.1:0-3048 GCA_035553235.1 Pyrinomonadaceae bacterium
AAACGCCGCCTTTCTTTTGAAAACGCCGTCCCGCGACCGATCGTTCACCAGCACTTGCATCGGCGCGTTTCAGCTTCGCAGCCGATCCCATCGTCGCCACCCGGCCCGCGCTGATTTGGTCCGTGTCTTTTGGCGTGCGGGCGAAGTTTTCTTTGTCTTCCGACTTGGTCTCGCGTTCTGCAGTGGGAGCCGCGGTATACAGGCCCCGCACCTCTTTCTTGTTCGCTTCCGCGCCAGCCGGTTTCTGGCCCGCTTCCGTAACGGGCGTTGGCTCAGCCTTCCGCGGTGTTACTTCATTAGCTGCTGTGCTTTGTTCTTCAGGCTTTGATTCTTCAGGCTTTGGCTGCGCCGCCGCTTTGTCTACCGGAACATCAGCGTTGACGGTTACCACCGGCGCCTCATTTGGAGGGGCAGGAGAAGCTGGCGACTGCTTTTTCGTCGCTTCCTTTTGCACTTGCTGCGGGCTCGACGGGCTGTTTGCGTTAGTACTGGAATCGTAAAAAGTGGCACTTGGCTCTGGTGCAGCCCGTGCTACCTGAGTCTGCTCGGTGTTACTGACCTGCGCTCGTTTGTCCGCCAACTCGCTGCGCAGGACCACAAAAGCAATCCCCGCGACGACAATCAAACCGAGCGCCGGACCCGCGTAACGCAGCACCATCGGCGTGAATAGACTCGCTAGAAACGTTCTCCACGCTGACGCCTTTGAAACCGTCGCCGTCTCCGTCGAGGCAACAACACCAACCGCGGAGCTGAGTTGCACCACGAGTTCGCGACACCGCGAACACTCGGCGAAATGCGCCGTGTAGCGCGCGCGTGCCGCAGCCGGCAACGCGTTCTCTGCATACGCGCTCAGCTCGTCAGCATCGAGATGATCCGTGTTAGGCACGGTTGCCTCGTCGCGCCGTCCGAGCCGCCGCAACAACAGATCTATCTCGTTTTTTGTTTCCTTTTTCATCTCCGTGTAAAGAACGTATCGACATTCATACCTTGCGTCAAAGCCACCGTTTTGTGCTTTTTCCGATTTTTCGCGGCTAAACTCCTTTGCTCAAAAGGGACTCCAAATCCGTATCGAGATGTTGCGCCACCTCCGCAAACGATCGCTCCGTTTCAGACGCAGTCCAACCGCGTTCATCAACGAGGATCTTCGTGACTCGCTTGCGCAAGTCGCTCTGAATCCTCGTCAAACGCCGGCTCGCAGTTGCTTCGTGAACACCGAGCACTGCGCCCGCTTCGCGTAGACGCAGGTTATCGAAATAATAAAGTTTCACTAACAAACGATCCTCTGCCGCCAATTCCTGAACGGCATCGTTCAGCGCTCGTTGCATGTCAGTCTGTGCGAACCGGTTTGAGATCGACTCTTCCGGCGTCGGCATCCCGGCTACCATCGGCTGTCCTTCCGCGGCGCGCGCGAGTCGTTCGAGATCCGTGTCTTCCTCTGTTTGCACCAGTCGCGACTGCTTGCGAAATACATCGACGGCGAGCTGCGCCACGACCGCGCGCAACCAACCGGCGAGCGAGCCTCGACCCGAGTAGTAAGCGAGTTTGCTCGCGGGCATTCCATCCTTGCGCGTGCGCAGTCCGTAAAGCTCTGCCCAGATCGACTGCGCCAGATCTTCAGCCGCGTCCTCATTTGAACTGGCGGAACGAGCCGCGGAGCGCACGGTCGCGGTGAAGCGTTCGACCAGTTCGGTCCACGCCTTTTCGTCACCACGTTCACAGGCGATGATGAGACACAGATCGTCAGCCTGCATCTCGTCGATGAATTTTGCGATCTCAGCGTGAGGAGTGTCGGGGTCGTCCTTTAATAGATACTTCTCGACAGCGGCCGTGATTCGCGGCACGAGCGCTTCGCGGCTCAGCGAACGATTATCACTCGCGCGATCAATCAGCCGCCCGGCGCCGTCGTTTAAGATTTTTTCGACTTTGGAACTCACGTCAATCCGTGCAGTTTATCCGCGTTCATCCGCGCCCCATGCTACCACCTTGCCGGTCATTTGATGTAGATTCGAGAACTACGGTCAATGTTGCGCGTCACCGAGATTTTCCGCTCAATTCAAGGCGAGTCAACCCACGCCGGCCGCCCGTGCACGTTCGTGCGCCTGACGGGCTGCCCGATGCGTTGCGTCTGGTGCGATAGTGAGTACACGTTCACAGGCGGCGAGCATTATTCGATTGACGACGTCATGGCCCAGGTTCGAACCTTCGGTTGCAATCTCGTCGAAATAACCGGAGGCGAACCGCTCGCACAGAAGGAGGCCTTCCGCTTAATCGAGCGACTCTGCGACGAGGGTTACGAAGTCCTGATCGAAACCGGCGGCTACGTCTCGACCGCGGGCCTGGACGAGCGCGCAAAAGTTATTCTCGATATCAAGTGTCCCGCGTCTGGCGAAGAGGCTCGCAACGACTGGTCGAACATCGATCGCCTGCGAGCCGACAAAGACGAAGTGAAATTCGTCGTCGCGGACGAAGGTGATTGGCTCTACGCGAAAAACCTGATCAAAGAACGAAATTTGGAAAGCCGCACGAGAGCTGTTCTGATCTCACCGGCGTGGGGACAAGTCGATCTGCAACAACTTGCTGAGTGGATCGCCGCCAGCGGACTTAACGTACGCATGCAGTTGCAACTACACAAGTACATCTGGGGTCCGGACGTCAAAGGAGTGTGATGGGCGGTTCGCAAGAGATCGAGACGGAAGAACTGGAATCCGCTGTGGCAGACGATGGACCACAGCTCGCCATCTGTCTCGTCTCGGGCGGCATGGACTCCTGCGTCACGGCCGCAATCGCGAACAACGAAAACGACGAACTCGCGTTTTTGCATGTTTCGTACGGCCAGCGCACTGAGAAGCGCGAACGCGAAGCATTCGAAGCGCTCGCGGATCACTTCGGCGTTAAGTCGCGCCTCGTCATCTCACTCGAACACCTCGCCAGGATCGGTGGCTCGTCGCTCACAGACGATCGTATCCCGGTTACGACTGCGAACCTTTCCGCCCCGGGAATCCCATCGAGCTACGTTCCTTTTCGAAACGCACATCTGCTCGCGGCGGC
>DATNDM010000615.1:0-16023 GCA_035553235.1 Pyrinomonadaceae bacterium
CCTTGTGGACGATCTCGCCTTGTAGTAACCAACTCACCGTCTGCAAACCAATGTGTGGATGAGGTGCGACGTCCATCGGTTTTGCATCACTGAACGAAAGTGGTCCAAACCGATCAAGAAAACACCACGGCCCCACGAGCCGTTTCTGGCGAACAGGCAGCGCTCGTAGAATTTTCAATGTGCCAAGATGAGTTTCATGTACCGGAAAAACTAACATTATCTGGGCTTGTACTCTCGCATCTGCTCGAACAATGGCGTGAGCGTGTGAATCTCGCATTTGTCGTCGCTGAATCTGTAGGTTGTCTCGAAGTCTTCGTAGCTGCGGGCGCGCCAGAGCCGGCCGTCGCGGTCGATCACAAGCGAATGGCCGATGCCACCACGAAAAATTCGCGAACCGTCGGTGCCGGTGTAGACCGTGCAGGTCCACGGGCGTTCTGTTGGATGCGCCGCCATGTAAACCTCAATTTCGCTGACAAATCGCTCGAAGAGCCGGGCGCGATCACTCGCCGGCGCCCTAAGCGTCTCGGAGATGGCGCGGGCTAACATCTCGTCGGCTGGCGAGAAGAGTATGCCCGACTGGAGGTTCGCGTTCTCCACCGCCGTATTATGTCTTAGCCACGAAAAAGCACAAAAGGCACAAGATCTATGGCAAGAAAGATTCTATCGTCGCGCGCCGCTTGGACCACGAAGTCGGAATTCACTTTGGACCAGTTGGATCCGCGTGAGCCGTATCAAATAGGAACGGTAGTTATTCCACTTCAGTATCGTTAGAAATCAATTAACACGATGCAAAGGCCAACTTCCTCGTCAACGGCTACTCGGCACGATTTTTGATTCGGCCACGGACTGTTTCTCGGCAACGTGCAGTTAACCTTCGACTAACCTGCGGTGGAGGGCGCTATGTTTCCTATTGGCGATGATGACTCGGCCGAACGATCAGTTCCGATCGTTACTTACGTTTTGATCGCGCTTAACGTGTTGTTCTTTTTTGTAGAGTTGAGCGGCGGTGACCCTTTCATCGAACGGTGGTCGGTCGTGCCAAGACGACTTACTGCAAATCCCGGCGCCGACTTCATCACCGTTTTCACCTCGATGTTTATGCATGGAGGCTGGCTGCATCTCGGCGGCAACATGCTCTATCTCTGGATCTTCGGCGATAACGTTGAAGATCGATTTGGCCACGCGAAGTTCGCGCTGTTTTACGTGCTGTGCGGCATTGCCGCAACAGTCGCGCAAGTGCTGGTCAACGCGGGGTCGAACGTCCCGAACCTAGGCGCTTCGGGAGCCATAGCCGGAGTTTTGGCAGCTTATATAATTTTGTTCCCGCGCGGGCAGGTTAAGGTGCTGATGGGTAGAGGCGTGGTGCCGATGCCTGCATTGGTCGTCATCGGGCTCTGGATCGTCTTGCAGTTTATCAACGGCGTCGGCTCGATCACGCAGTCGGCTGAAACCGGCGGCGTCGCCTACATGGCCCACATCGGAGGCTTCGTGGCCGGGCTGGTGCTCACCTTCCTCTTTGGCGGTCGCAGAACTGAAGTGACCGCGTGACGGTTATTAGGATATGAGGTCCAGCGTACTCTCTTTAGGTCTGAAGTTTCGGTCCTGAACGAAGTCGTACCCTAAAATAAACACCAGGGCCGCTATCACAGAAAGCACGATAGCAACGATCTTAATTGTGCGGCGGCTCATCATCGCCACGAGTGTATTGTTCGCGTGCCGCAAGATCAATTCCACGTTGCCTCAGCGTCAGGAATATTGTATCGCTAGTTCCGCGTCCATCTGGCCCATGTACTGCTTTATTTCTCTTCTTATGCGAAACACGCGCAAGCGCAACGCATTCAGCCCAATACCCAGTTGGTTGGCGAGAACTCGCCGGTGATCGATCTTCTTTCTTCCATTCCACGCGTAATACCCAAGAATTAATTCACGATCGGCGTTTGCAATCATGCTGAGAGCTTTGTCCAGTAGTTCGAGCATATTCTCGGAATCTGAATTGTCTACAGTTGTTGGTGACCAACAGGATGCCCTCAACTTATCGGCGTTGAGTTCGCGCAGATACTCCAAATAGATATTCCGGGCTACGCCGTAAAAGTATGGAATCGGATCACTGATGAATTCAGCGTTAGGAGTAGTCAACCTTCGAGCGACGCGCTCAAAGGCGACGTCGGCCAGGTCTTCCGCAAACACACATCGACGTGACCTGAACATCGCGATCAATCGAGCGCGAATCGTTTCATATCTTTGACCGGCCGCGTCCGAGTCAGGGCCCAGCCAGAGCAAAAGTCGCTCAAAGCCAGTAGCGTTGGACGGACCGTCGTACCTTTGCCGGCTTCGCGATGCCGGTGCAGCACGGCTGCGCTGGTTCCTCCGAAAAAGAATCGGTAATAGATGAAGCCGTGAATCTGTTACCTGTCTATATTGGGTATTCATACTATCTCCTCAATATTGCTAACTGCATTTCGCACACGTATACCCTTCAGCGTTTTCAGCTCTCGACATCTAGAGAGCAAAAAACACCAGTGATTCTTAATTACATTCGCGAACGTAAGACTTGGCCGGCGTGCTGTTGGAGCGAGTCGGGATTGAGCTCTGACCCGAATCCACGGTTTCATTCTTAGTGTTATAATCGCGCGCGAAATTTCAATTAGTTTTGAAATTTTCTGCAGCGACGTCGCTGGCTGAAGGAGAGAGCAAGCGATCCTCCTTCAATCCTTATCCTTACACTCAATAGGACCCACAGGCTTGAGCGAACCAAATGTTTGGCAGGCACTACTGAAGGCTCTCTCGAACGCAGGTTTGGACTACAAAAGTATTCACCGCGTACTTACACTTCTGTTTGTCTCATGGGAATGCGGTGCTGATTCAGAATGGCTGGCGGACGTTGCCCTTGATCGGGTTGCGGAAAAGATTCACAAAGGCGAGCAGGTGCGAAGCATTGTCGCCTATTCTAAAAAATTCGCTGATCTGGTTTGGAGGGAATACTGTAGGGATCGTGAGAAGCTGAGGAAGGCCATGAGAGATTGGGCGCTCCATGTTCCCGATAGGTCAGAGTTTGACGAGAATACCGATCTTCGCCGCAAATGCCAGGAGAGGTGCGTCAAGCGGCTGCCGGAAAGCGAACGTCATTTGCTGGCGGAATATTACTTAGCGGGTAAAGATCGGGAAGAAATGGCGAGAGACCTTGGCCTTGTGATTGCGACGTTACGAACGAACATTCATCGACTAAAACTGCGGCTGACAAAATGCGTCGAGGCTTGTCGCCGATCGGTTTAGGTTGTTGTCTACGTCAAACGGCACCGGATGGGAAAAATGTCTGAACCTCGGGACCAACAAGATCTCCTAATTCGCTATCTCTTAGGAGCGGCGTCTGCTGAAGAGCGTAGCGAAGTCGAGGAACAACTCTTTGCGGACGAAAGTGGTGTCGGCGTGTTGGTGCGAGCTGAGGATGAACTCATTGACGATTATGTTCGAGGCGTCCTCAGTGATTCGCACCGGCAATTGTTCGAGAATCATTTCCTTTGCACTGAAAATCGCAGGCTGCGTTTGCAGGCGGTGCAGTCTCTCGTCCGCGTTCTGGGTCAGATGGAATCGGCAGCAAAACCTGTGTTACCTGAACAGTCACGAGGCTCGTTCGTACATGCAGATCGACCTGCCCGCGATCGTATTGCCCTCGCACAAGAACAACTTGCTCCCGCGGGGTTTGCAGAGCTTCTAACCTGGTTAGACTCGGATTACGAGAGGGCGGCAGAAAAATTTCTAAGGATTCAACGCCGGCTAATCCAACTTTTCACCGCGCGAGGCTTCGTCGATGCCGAGGCGTTAGCCGATAAGACTATTGATAGAGTTGCGTCTAAATTTGCTCAGACAGCCGCTATGTATGCTGGCGATCCGGCGAGGTACTTTTACGGGGTAGCGAAAGCCATGATGTTGGAAACAACTAAGCGATCAGCTCATGATGCTATCCCGTTACGTGCTGCTGTTCGCGAGCGTGATATGGAATCGAAGCAAAAAGACGCTTGTCTCGAAAAATGTTTAGAACAGTTGCCTGAAAAAGACCGTGAACTGGTTTTGCAATTCTATACCATTGACAAAAAAGAGAAACTTGCCAGTCGCACGGCGTTAGCACGGAGTTTAGGGTTAACTCCGAATGCATTGCGCACACGAGTTCATAGGATAAGACACTCTCTTGAGAAGTGCGTCAAATCGTGTCTTGAACGTGAGCACGACTCAGGTTAATCCTGTCTTTGATATCGAAGGTGCTATAATCCGCCCGTGCCTATGATTGCTTAGTAAAAAGTTACTGCGAACCTGTGAGTTGAACATGCAGCACGCGTGATTCTCACAGTGTCTTCACATCTACCGCGGTAACTATCCCAAAGCTCAATTCAAACAACATCCATAACGCGCTGGTTGCGGACCGTGCGATCCGCAGCCGCATATTCGCCGGAGAAACCATCATGAATGTTGCTGATCTATCAACCTTTGGTTGGAGTGAGTTCTTTGAGGCTAATTTTGAATCATATGCAGAGGACGGCCTTACGCCCGGGCGCGTCGCGCTCGAACACAAGAATCTCTTCCGCGTCTACACTCAATACGGAGAGGTCTTCGCGGAAATTTCGGGGAAACTCCGGCACGAAGCGATGAGTCGAAGAGACTTGCCTGCCGTCGGAGACTGGGTGGCCCTTCGCGCTCGGCCGGAGGGTGGCCGAGTAATGATTCACGCCGTTTTGCCGCGGCGGACCTGTTTCGCGCGCAAGCTTGCTGGTTCACGCAGTGAAGAACAGATTGTTGGCGCGAACATCGATACTGCATTCCTCGTTACGTCGCTGAACCAGGATTTCAGTCCGCGCCGGATCGAAAGGTATCTGATCATCGCGCGGGAAAGCGGCGTCAATCCGATCATCGTTTTAAGTAAGTCGGATCTGTGTGACCGAGTGGCTGAGTCGATCAACGAAATGCGGACCGTTGCCCGTAGTGTGCCCATTCACGCCATCAGTGTCGTCACGGGGAACGGACTTCAGGATATCGCGCAGTATCTTCAGCGTGGACAGACGGTTGCGCTCCTGGGCTCGTCCGGCGTCGGCAAGTCAACTCTGATAAATCATCTAACGGGCATCGATCACCTGAAAGTGCAAACAGTGCGCGACTCCGATGATCGAGGAAGACATACGACAACACATCGCGAATTGGTCTTGTTGCCGGAAGGAGGACTCTTGCTCGACACACCAGGCATGCGCGAATTGCAGTTGTGGGACGGCGACGACAGTTTGCAGTTAGTGTTTGATGATATCGAGGCGCTCGCGTCGAGTTGCTTCTTCGGTGACTGCCGACATCAAGACGAGCCGCGTTGTGCGGTCCGTGACGCTTTAGCGGCAGGAACGATCGACACCGCGCGATATGAGAGCTACGAGAAGTTACAGAAAGAGCTGAAATACGTGGCGCGGCGAAAAGATAAATTGTCAGAAATCCTGGAAAGGAAAAAGTGGAAGAAACTCTCGCGCCTCGCAAGCGAGCGCGCGCGCCTGAAGCGGCGCTAGACAGTTGCGCAGAGTGAGAGAAGAGAGATAAAAAGCGCAAATTTGGTTTGTACACTGCGCTTCGTTTTAAGGTTCGTATCACACGATCACGGGAGGGAACCATGGCTACTGAGGCATTAATCAAGGCAGTCGGACAGCAGCAAACGCTCGATCGATTGAGCGACCAAATACAGCCGCTCGTTCAGGACGCATTCAAATCCGCGGGGCCGGCGGGCAGGGAAGTGAAGAACATTCTTCACGGTACGTGGCTCGGCCACCCGCTTCACCCCGCGCTCACGGACGTGCCGCTCGGAGCGTGGACGGCGGCATTCGCACTCGATGCGATGGAGTCGATTAGCGGTCGCAAAGAGTTAGGCGCGGGTGCCGACGTGGCCATCACAGTCGGACTTGTCGGCGCGGCCGGCGCCGCCGTAACCGGCTTGACGGACTGGTCTGAGACTAACGGGCGCGCGCGCAGCGTTGGCCTGTTGCATGGCCTGCTGAACGCGGGCGCGACCACACTCTACGTCACTTCCTTAGTTCTGCGACGAAAGAAAAAGAGAAGCGCCGGACTGGGCTTTGCAATGCTTGGCTACGCGGTTTCAAGTGCCGCGGCTTACCTCGGCGGCCATCTCGTTTTCGGCGAACAGATCGGAGTGAATCACGCCGCCGCGCAGGAGATGCCGAAAGAGTTTGTGCCGGTGATGGCCGACGCTGAACTTGTAGAAGGCGACATGAAGCGTGTCGATGCTGGTGGCGTGCCGGTGCTTTTGGTGCGTTGCGAAGGTGAGGTCTGTGCGCTGGCCCATACGTGTTCTCACCTGGGTGGTCCATTGTCGGAGGGTAAGTTGGATGGTAACGTCGTGCAGTGTCCGTGGCACGGTTCGCGCTTTGATGTGCGAGACGGAAGTGTTGTGGACGGACCAGCGACGTTCCCGCAGCCGCGCTTTGAAA
Source organism: Pyrinomonadaceae bacterium (assembly GCA_035553235.1). GTDB lineage: Bacteria > Acidobacteriota > Blastocatellia > Pyrinomonadales > Pyrinomonadaceae > PSRF01. Next base: position 6,471 of record DATNDM010000615.1, read on the forward strand.
CCCGAGTGCGCGAGGGCCAGATTGAGGTCCGCTCGATGGACCGTTAGCGGCCCCGTCGATCTCACAAACGATTTTTCGAGAGTTGCCCATTACGAACTGTAAGTAATAACTTGTCGGGGCGGCCACCCAAAGGACCGTCCCTACAGTTCGCGCTTGCTTTTATTCAGAACGAACTGAACGCAGAAATCGTAAGAAGAATATGCTGTTTACTCTTGCCCGAGGTAAACGCCACACTCAGTTATTTCCAAAATCAAACCTTGGAGTATAAATGAAACGACACTTGCGTTACTTACTCCTTCTTCTCCTTGCACTCGCGCTCGTAACCGTCAAAACATTCTCCCAACAAGTTGATGCCAAGCAGACTGACGAAGCGCTACGTCAGAAAGCCTACAAGGTACTCGAGTCACTTGCTAACGAGATTGGCTCATTGAAGTCTGGCGAGAATCGCGCCCGCATGGGTTCAAACATCGCGCGATCTATCTGGCCGCATAACGAGGCCAGGGCGCGGGAGATGTTTGCGACAGTCACAAAGGAGATCAAAGCGGGATTGGCGAAAGATGAAGACAGCGATTTTGGTCGATATCGCGCGAGGCCAAAATTCGTAAAAATGAGAGAAGACACCGCACTGCGAATCGGCATGTTTGATCCCGAGTGGGCAGTGAAGTTCCTTGAAGAGACCACACCGACTGACATCAAAATCAGCGATAAAAAACATGATGAACTGATCCTACAACTGGCGATGGTAGTTGCGGGAAGGAATCCCGATCTCGCATTGAAGCTGGGCCGCGAAACTCTGAATCACGGAGTTTCAGAGATGCAGCTCCCCTTCATATACGAGCTCAACAAGAAGTCTCGAGCTGATGCATCAAAATTTCTCACCGACATGGTAAAGATAGCTCCGCACAGAGACATCAGACACGCGCTGGAGAACGAACAAATTTATCTCTCGTTAGCGAGGTTGGTTGAGCCGACCATGGGAACGGATCCAGCCTTTCGCGATCTGATGAAGTACTTCACCGATCTCGCACTCGAGGCTGGCTGCGGGAACAAAAACTATCGGGATAGCGATGGGTTTTGTTATCGGATAGGTATCCTAATCCCTTTCATGGAAAGAGTTGATGCTAAACGAGTGGCGCCCCTGAGACATCTCACGCGCAAGGGCGGATTTCCATATGAATGGAGTCCTGAACTGACCCAATACGCCGAGGTCTATCAGGATGGTTCGGTCGATGATCTGCTTGCGATGATTCCGCAGTTTCCCGAGTTCCGGGATGCTGGTCAGAGTTTTGTGATTCGGAAGCTCTTGGCAGCCGGGGATTTTGAACGGGCGCGAAAATTTGCGAACGAGTTTACGTGGACGGAACCATCGCTTAAGGAAGAGCTGGCTAAGGCAATAGATGCCGCTCAGCGAGTCGTGAATGAAGACACTTCGCCGGAAATATTAAGGATTGCGGCGCTGTCGAGAGAAGAAGACGCGTTCAACCTCTTGTTTCGCAAGGCCACACAGATTGGTGCAAGAAATCCGCAAACAACAGTGAAATTACTGGATGCGGCCAGTGAGTTATGGTCCAAAGTCCCGCCGCAGAGAGGTCAGGTGCAGTATCAGATCGGAATCGCGATTAGGTACTGCCAGGTAAAAAGCGAGCGCTGTTTTACCATGATGGAGTCAATCATTCGAAAATTGAATGAGCTCGTTTCTGCCGCGGCGATACTTAATGACTTTGACAATTACTATCTCGACAATGGCGAGTGGAATATGACAGCTGAAGGAGGCGTCGGATCGCTACTGACCATGCTGGCCCAAAACGCTGTCTATTTTGCGTTGTGCGACTTTGACCGAGCGCTGGCTTTGTCGACGCAGTTCGAGCGGCGTGAGATACGGATGATGGCGCAGTTGAAGTTGGCGCAAGGAGTGTTAGACGGTCCACCCAGGAAACCGCTTTTTGCCGAGATCGAGCAGTGAGTGAGGCACATGCCTAGTCGGCAATCTTCGCAGGCTCTGGAATCGCGGCTCTTTTCGGTGTTTTAGGATATTGGTCCTGGAACGACAATTTACTCCTCGATTCCTATGCGAATTAGTCTTTCACTGATCTTCACATCGCTCCTCTTCGCCACGAGTGTGGCCGCACAGTCGCCGTCGATTTCTGTCCGCGACGTCGTCGTCGCCGAAGGAAACTCCGGTACGACACAGGCCACGTTTGTTGTCGCGCTTTCGGGACCGGCGACACAAACAGTCTCGTTTTCCTATGCCACGGCAAACGGCACAGCGACAGCCGGTTCCGACTATGTTGCCACTTCGGGTGCGGGGAGTTTCGCGCCTGGAGAAGTCGAGAAACCAGTCGTGGTTCTCGTCAATGGCGATACTGTCGACGAGACGCAGGAGACGTTCTTTCTGGATATCTCGAATGTCCAGAACGCAACCGTGAGCTCGAACCGCGGGACTGGATTCATCAATGATGATGACGGGCCCACTATTAGTATCAACGACGTCAGCATCAGCGAAGGCAATTCCGGCACGAAAGCCGCCACCTTTACGTTGACTCTCTCAGGTCCGAGTGTTGAGCCAATCGCAGTCAGAGTGATTACAACACCGGGAACAGCAACTGCCTCGAGTGATTACAACTCCATCAACCTGGTCGTTACTTTTCAGCCCGGAGTAGTAACTCGCACTTTCGATGTAAGCATTATCGGCGACACTAACCTGGAGCCGAATGAAACATTCACTGTAAATCTCAGCGACCCCTTCGGTACGAGCATCGCGGATGGCGAAGGTATCGGCACGATTATCGACGACGACATGCTGCTGATCCTCGAGGAATCAGGTCCTGCCGCACAGCAGGCGGCAGCTCTCGACTCGCTGTTATTCATGAGAGATGCCTTCCGCGTGAAGAGTTTGGCCGCGTGGCCTACCCTCCCGCCGGGTCAGAACACGGTTGTGATGATCTTCGTTCAGAACCTGCGACTAAATCAGGGTGAGACTGCTGCTAGTGTGATCGTGAATCTCGTCGATGCCAATAACCAGAGCTTCGATGTGCCCGCCACCGACGTGCGCGCAGTACCGAACGTTGATCTAACGCAAGTCCTGTTTAGACTACCCGACGCTCTGGCGCCGGGCACCTGCAAGGTCACCATCAAGGCACATGGGCAATCGAGCAATATAGGAACCATTCGAATCACGTCATAGATCTCCAAACATCGAACACATAAGAGCTCAAATCGGTTCGACTGATTTGAGCCTTTTGTGCTTTTGTACCTAAGAATCTCATCATCCCTGAGGCTGGGGGCCTGTATGAAATACCAGTGAAAATCACTGCATAGATTTGTCAGACTGGTTTGCCCCTCCAACCCCAAATGGGAGATGACTAATATGAACTGGCAAAACTTAGGTCAAAACATCGTTTTATGGGCTGCACAATTCGGCGTGAAGATTCTCGGCGCGATCCTGTTGTGGGTAATCGGCCGCGCTTTGATTAGTTTTGCAATCACTTTACTCAAGCGAGCTTTACAGAAACGACCGATCGAGCCGACCGTCATCCACTATCTCGCTTCAACGGTCGCGGTACTGCTGAACATCACGCTGGTGGTCGCGATTCTTGGTTACTTCGGTGTGCAAACGACGACCTTCGCCGCGCTAATAGCGTCAGCCGGATTGGCCATCGGACTTGCCTGGAGCGGCTTGCTCTCAAACTTCGCCGCCGGTGCTTTTCTGATGATTCTGCGTCCGTTTAAAGCGGGCGATTTAGTGCAGGCTGGCGGCGTACTCGGAGTCGTCGAGGACATCGGCCTGTTTGTTACCACCATCAACACACTCGATAACATCAAGACGTTCGTCGGCAACGGAAAGATTTTCAGCGACAACATCCAGAATTTTTCCGCCAACACCTACCGCCGTGTCGATCTGGTGGCCCAACTGAATCACTCTGTGGATCCAAACGAGGCCATCACTTTGTTGAAAGCAGGCTTGAGCAGGATTCCAAACGTGGTGGAGTCGCCGCCGCCTGATGTCGAGATCCTTCAGTTCACGCCGATGGGGCCGGTGCTGGCGGTACGTCCGTACACGAACAATCAGCATTACTGGCAAGTCTACTTCGACACCAACAGGTTGATTCGCAACACGTTCGGTGAAGCCGGATTCCCGGCGCCCGGGCAGTTTGTGTTTCTTAAGAACGAAGGAGGCGGCGCCGAAGCGTTCGCGGCCGCTTCCGCAAACTGAGTCGCGCGTGACCTAATTTGAACCTGCTTCTCTGTGCAATCTCTGTGTTCTCTGTGTCTCTGTGGTTGTAGTGGCCGGAAAATCACCACCGAGACACAGAGAACACAGAGGTTGCACAGAGACCCGCCAGCCTCCGCAAGAAATGACGTCGTGTGACGTTCCATCTCCAACGGCAACTACCGAGGTTGCCGGAAAAGCTACGGAACGATTGGATGTTTTGAGCGTCTAATTATCAAATCCCGAAGCCAGCCATTTTTTGAGGAGGTTCGAACAATGACTAAATTTACCGTTCGCATCCTGACAGCCGTTATCACCTTTGCAATCGGAGTCGCAATCGCGACCGCCTGGGTCTTCGATCGCACCGAAGAACCAACGATCGAACCCGTCACCTCAGCTAAGGCGAGCATGGAGATGGTTTTCGTCCTGGACACCACCGGCTCGATGGGCGGCCTGCTGACCGGCGCGAAGGAGCGGATTTGGGGAATTGTCAACGACGTGATGCAAACGTCTTCGGTTGCGTCAGTAAAAGTCGGTTTGGTCGCATACCGCGACCGCGGCGACCAGTACGTTACGCAGGTGCTTCCTTTGACCGAGGATTTGGACAAAGTTTACTCGACGTTGATGGAATATAACGCCGCGGGCGGAGGTGATGAGCCAGAGGACGTCAGGCGCGCTTTAGCGGAAGGAGTGGCGAAAGCCGGCTGGTCACAAGCTTCTCCCGGTCGCGCACAGATTCTTTTTCTAGTCGGCGACGCGCCGCCTCACGATTATGGTGATGAGCCTGATCCGCTCACTACTGCCGACCGCGCAGTGAAGCAGGGATTAATCGTGAACACGATCCAATGCGGCGATACCCCCAGTACCAAAATAGTGTGGGAAGCGATCGCGCGCCGGGGGCAAGGGCAGTACTTCCTGATTCCTCAGAACGGCGGCGTGCAAACAATCTCGACGCCCTACGATGAACGACTAAGTCAGCTTGGTAGTCGTCTCGGAGGAACGTTCCTCGCATACGGCGGCGGCGCAGGTGCGGAAGGCGAGAGCTTTAGAGGCTCGCTAAAGGACGCCGCGGAGAAGATTGAGACGTCGGTTGCGACGAATTCGGCGCCATCCGCAGCGGCAGAGCGATCGGTGAATAAGGCATTGAACGCGAAAGCGTATATCAATGACCTGTTGCAGGATATTGAAAACGGGTCGATCAAACTTGATTCAGTCAAGGCTGAGGACTTACCCACCGAACTTCAAAAACTTTCAGCAGCAGACCGCGCGAAGGAGATCGCAAAACGACTCGCTGAGCGCAGTGAGATCCGAAAACAAATTCTCGCGCTTTCCAAGCAGCGCACCGAATACATCGCCGCGGAACAGAAGAAACGCAAGGGCGGAGCGCAAAACGGTTTCGATGTGGCGGTCTCCGCAGCCTTACGTGAGCAGCTCGCGAAAAAGGGAATTAGATAGACTGGCTTTGCACTGAGAGTCTCTGTGCCTCTGTGGTCAAGAATCTTTCGAAAAACAACCACAGAGACACAGAGAACACAGAGGTTGCACAGAGAAGAGGCACCTTTTTCGAACAAGGCTCGATAGACTCACAATATTTTCATCATTACACTCGAGAACCCTTGACAATCCAGGGGAGCCCGCGTAGTATCTGCCCCAGATAATCTAGGGGAACGGCTTTCCATGGCAAATGAGCGCACCGACTTGATGCAGGGGACGCTGGAGTTGTTGATCTTGAACACTCTGGCTCGTGAAGCTATGCACGGCTATGGCATCGTGCAGCGAATACACGAAACTACCGAAGATTTACTCAAAGTCGAGGATGGTTCGCTTTATCCAGCGCTTTACCGGATGGAGGAACGCGGCTGGATCAAATCAGAGTGGGGCGTTTCCGAGAACAATCGACGGGCGAAGTTCTATAAGCTCACGAGCAAGGGAAAGAGAAAGCTCGAAGCCGAACGTGCCAACTGGAACCGTATCTCTAAAGCAGTTACGAAGGTCTTGCAGGCCACCTAACGGCTTTGCTTCAAAAAGTCGGGATGGCGCTTGGATCGGGTCAGTACAGGGAGCGGTAGCGACCTGGTCAAACCATGGGAATGCTGATCACGGACCAGGTCGCTACCGCTCCCTGTACTGACCCGATCCAACAACGATTTCTGATATTTGAGGCAAAGCTCAGATGAAAGTCGCATTACGCAACATACTCCTTCGTCCTAACCGCACGAAAACTGCGTTTGAGGTTGAAGAGGAGTTGCAATTTCACGTCGAAATGCTCGAGCGTAAATATGCGCAGCAGGGAATGCCGGACGCACATGCGAACGCTGCGGCGTTGAAACGCTTTGGAAATTTCGAACGAGTCAAGAAGCAATGCGTGGCTATCAGACGCAGAAACAGCCTGCTTCGACGCGTCGTCAAAATATCCGCAATTCTTGTTGCAGTGACTGGCCTTTCGATTCACACCTTCAGCTCGGATTACAAGGTCGCGCACATCGGCAGCATATTAATCATGATCGCCGTCTCGGGCCGGTTGTTACTGTACGTGCGCGGATTGAGCCCTGTTACTGACACGCCTAACGACGCAGCTCGAACCTAAGAGAAGTCCGCATGCTGGTCATCAAAGACTTGATGAAGACTTACTCGAGCGGTGTTCAAGCACTCAACGGAATCAATCTCGAAATTCAACCAGGCATGTTTGGGTTGCTCGGACCAAACGGCGCGGGCAAGACCACTCTGATGAAGATTCTGGCGACATTGCTCGAGCCCGACAGTGGCACGGCCGAGCTGGACCACCTTGATCTCATCAGGGCCAAGGCGGAGACGAGAAAGAAGCTCGGTTACCTGCCGCAGGACTTCGGCCTCTATCCGACGCTTACAGCAGCCCAAATGCTCGACTACTTTGCAAAGCTCAAAGGCGTTACCGACAAGAGGCAAAGACGTTCGCTCGTTGATGCACTGCTCGAGAGAGTCAATCTCACGGCCGAACGTAACCGGCGTCTCGGCGGATTTTCCGGAGGCATGCGACAGCGCGTGGGAATCGCGCAGGCGTTGATCGGTAATCCGGAACTGCTCATTGTCGATGAACCCACGTCCGGGCTCGATCCTGAAGAACGAGCACGTCTTCATAACCTGCTGGCCGAGAGTATCGGACAGCATACGGTCGTGTTGCTCTGGACTCACATCGTTTCCGACGTCTCGCATTTGTGTAGTCACTTCGCCGTGATTCGCCGCGGCGCGATTCTGACCGCCACTTCACCCGACACGGCGCTCGCGGCACTCGAAGGACGGATTTGGGAAGCGACACTGCCACGCGAACAAGCTGCCGGTCTGAGAGCGAGCGGTAAGGTTATCTCGACGCAGATGGCCGGCGGACGGACGCGCGTTCGCATGCTCTCTGAAAATGGAAAGCCGGCGGAACCTTTCGTAGCCGTAACCGCCACGCTCGAAGATCATTACTTCATCGTCGTGAACCAGGTCTAAGTGAATTCACTCCGCACGTTTGCGGCAATCGTTTACAACGAGATGCTGCTGAACTCCAGGCGCATCGCGCCTTACGTGATGTTCATGTTGTGTGGAGGCAATGCGCTGTTGTGGTGGGGTTGGGGACCAGCAACCGGGCTCGGCTGGGCCACGAACAGCGACTTCTTCATTGCCGGCGTGCTCCCGATTTACTCTTTCATGACGTTGCCCCTGTTCACAGCCATTGTCATGGCGGATCCCGTGATCAGAGACTTTCGCGCCGGTGTTGAGCCGCTGATTTTTTCGAAGCCGGTGAGTCGTGCCCAATACCTGTTGGGAAAGTTTTGCGGCAGCTTCTTCACACTCGTGTGCGGTCAGTCGGCTTTCGTTCTCACGTTATTTGTCCTGCAATGGGTCTCTAAACAGGGCATGATTGTCCAGGAGGCGAAGTTCCTTCCTTACCTGAAACACTTTTTGTTTTTCGTGGCGGTGTCGCATCTGGTTTTGGGCGCCTTTTACTTTACGGTCGGCACTCTGACGCGTAACGCGAAGATCGTATACGGTCTCGGAGTCGCGTTCTATCCGGTCTACATCAGCTATCAGGTTGTTTTACTGAAGAGCTTGCCTTCATCGTGGCGAACTATTCTTGACCCGCTGTTGATGAACCAGCGCAACCTTCACATGACCAGCGCCGAGGTGATCAATCAACTCGTAGTTGTTTACGACGCAAACGAGATCATCAACCGCGTAGTGATGATGCTACTTGCGACGATTTGTCTTGCGATTCTGTACGTGCGCTTCACCGCGACCGAGCGCTCTGGAACTGTCGAAAAGTTTTCGGTTCTCAAGCTTTCGACCGCCGCAGAAGGCGTGTATTACGGGGAGAGTTCGCAGGCACTGCTCCCCGATGATTTTGAAACGCGTGACTACAAATCAACAGCGCTGATCGCGATTCCTGAAGTCGTCAGGGTGAACGAAGGAATTTGCGCCAAAGTGAATAAATTAATCGCGGCTTTACGCGTTGAGTTTAGCTTACTGCGCGCGGAACGAAGTTTTGTAGTCGTAATGCCGCTCGCGATCTTCTGCTCTACTCTGGAGGTGGCCTTCTACAACATTCCCGCGGACGTGTCTCAGTCCGCCGCCTATGCGACTAACACCGCGCGGTTGTTATTGCTGTTTCTGATCGGGATTGCCGTTTTTTACACGAGCGAAGCCATGCATCGCGATCGCGAAGTGAAGATCGAAGCAGTCATATGGTCAACGCCAGTTCCGAATAGTGTGTTACTACTCTCCAAATTCTTTGCGACGGTTGTGGTGGCGGTTTCATTGATGATCGTAGTCGGTCTAGTTGCGATCGTCATCCAATTGATGAGAGGACATACGCCGGTAGATTTCACCGCTTACTTGCTGGTCTACGGCGTGGTGCTGATACCCGGCATCATCTTTGTGACTGCACTGGTTGTCGCGTTGAACGCCTTGCTGAGGAATAAGTATCTCGTCAACGTGGTGGCGGTCGGCATTGGCGTCGGCCTCTTCTATTTCTACAGCGCCGGCTACAACCACTGGCTTTACAACCCGCTCCTCTATCAGCTTTGGCAGTTTCAGGATCTCGCGAGCGCGAGAATACTCGCATACAGACTCTACTGTCTTATCGCCGCCGCCGCGTGTCTCGCCGTTGCACACATCTGTTTTGAAAGAAGATCTGGCGCCGCAAGAAATTCTTCGCAGGCTCTTCACTAAACCGATGCACTCCGGCTTTGCCTCAAAAGTCGGGATGGACCTTGGATCGGGTCAGTACAGGGAGCGGTAGCGACCTGGTCAAACCATAGGAATCAAGAATTATTAGAAATATCGCATGCTGATCACTGACCAGGTCGCTACCGCTCCCTGTAC
>DATNDM010000616.1:0-7475 GCA_035553235.1 Pyrinomonadaceae bacterium
GACGTCGCGAAGCAGGAGTCGGTCGACATTCGTCTCCACTCGATCATCTACAAGGTCGAGGAAGAGATTCGCGCCGCCATGATCGGCATGCTCGAGGCGATCGAGAAGGAGCGGATCCTCGGCAAGGCTGCGGTCCGCGAAGTGTTCCGCGTCCCGAGAGCGGGAGTTGTCGCTGGCTGCATGGTCATTGACGGTACGGTGCGTCGCAATGCGCGCGCGCGTTTGATCCGCGATGGCGTGGTGAGTTGGGAAGGCAACATCGCTTCGTTGCGACGGTTTAAGGATGACGTTTCCGAGGTTCGCGAAGGCTTTGAGTGTGGTATCAGTCTGGAAAACTTCAACGACGTAAAAATCGGTGACCAGATTGAGGCTTACATCGTCGAGCGAGTCGCGGCCACTGAGTTGTAAGGAAGAGTTTTAGCCGCGGATAAACGCAGATGAACGCTGAACTGCGTTTGTACTGGCGAGTTAACAAGGCAGTATGCGTCGAGCAGAGAGAACGGCCGACACTCTGAAGGAAGAGATCGCTCAGATTGTGGGCTACGAACTTGAAGATCCGCGGTTGACGATGGTGACGGTTACGGACGTTCGGCTTTCATCGGATAAACGAGCCGCGCGTGTTTACGTGACGATCGCCGGTGATGAGAAAGAGCACGAGGCGGCCCTCGCCGCGCTGAAGCACGCCGCGCCGTACGTGCGCAAGCAACTCGGGCTCTCGTTGAATCTGCCGCGCACGCCCGAGATCCACTTTGTCCGGGACCGGGTTGAAGAAGAAGGTGAACGCGTCGATCAATTGCTACAGGAGATCGAGCGGGAATGGGAAAGTCAAGGAAAGGATAGTGATAATTAGAGGAGAGAGAACCAGTACGCAGCCGCAGATAACGCAGAGTCAATTGAATGTCTGCGTAATCTGTGGATGACGGCACAAACTTCTTCTGTTTGTGCTTCTGTGTACAGCTCCTCCCGAATTTCGCAATTATGCTTAGTCAAGTAGTCGAGCTGATCGAGGCAAAACGTCGTTTCGCGATCACCTCGCACATTCGCCCTGACGGTGACAGTCTGGGCTCGTCGCTTGGTCTTTACTGGTTGTTGCGCGCGCTCGATAAAGATGTCGAAGTCATCATGCGCGATCCAGTGCCCCACGCTTACCAACAACTGCCCGGCGCCGGCGACGTACGGGTTACTCCGGCAGTCGATCCCTCGTATCACGCAGTGTTCGTGATCGAGTGTTCCGACATCACGCGACCCGGCCTGGCCGATCTCGATAAACAATTCGTCGTCAACATCGATCACCATTCGACCACCGCGCTTTTCGGCAGCATCAACTGGATCGACTCAACAGCTTCGGCAGTCGGTGAGATGATCTACAACCTGTGCAAAGCGACGGGCGTCCGCGTCACCAAAGAGATCGCTGAGTGCGTTTACACCGCGCTGATCACCGACACGGGATCGTTTCATTACTCGAACACGACTGAGCGCACTTTCAAAGTCGCTTCCGAGCTCGTGCGGACCGGCGTCAAACCGGCGAAGACTGCTGAGGCCGTGTTTGCAAGTTATCCGTGGAGCCGCATTCAGTTGATGGGTGCGGTGCTTTCGACCGCGCGCCGCGATGAGAGCGGACGCGTTGCGTGCATGCGGCAGTCGCTCGAGATGCAACAACAGGCCCACGCTTCCGACGAAGATGCAGACGGATTTGTTAACTATCCGTTGACGGTCGGCGAAGTTGAAGCCGTTGCGATGTTGAAAGAGTGCGAGCCGGGAGTTTACCGCACGAGTTTGCGATCGAAAGGCGACGTCAACGTCGCGAAAGTCGCGGAGAAGTTTGGCGGCGGCGGTCATCGAAACGCGGCGGGCTGCACGTTGAAGGGAAGCTGGGAAGAAGCTGAGACGATGATCATCGGGCTGCTTCAGGATGCGGTGAAGCGCGCGAACGGCGCGCGCGACATCACTGAAGACGCTTTGAAAGAGACTGAGTCAGTGATCTAGCGGCAAGCCGCGCATTCCACAGATTTTCGGTTTGTGCTACCCTTCCCCGCATTCCTATGGCCTGGTTTAATAAAAAGACCAAACGAATCGAAGCAGTCCCGCCCGAAGAACGCGTCGTCAAGACGGAAAACGTTTTCGTCAAATGCGAAGGTTGCGAGGCTCATCTGTTCACGGGTGAGCTCGAAGACGCGCACCAGGTTTGCAAACACTGTAATCACCACTTCCGCATCGGTGCTCGCGAACGGCTGCGACTCCTTTTCGACGACGGCAAGTTTGAAGAGCTCGATGCCGAGGTCGTCTCGATCGATCCGCTCGAATTTGTCGACAACAAGCCTTACTCGGAACGAATCGCGCAGGCCAGAGAATCTTCTGGTCTACCGGAAGCGATCATCAACGGCCGCGGCACGGTTGGCGATCATCCCGTGGTCGCGGCAGCGATGGACATGAATTTCATCGGCGGCTCGATGGGCTCCGCAGTCGGCGAGAAAGTCACGCGCTTGATCGAGCGCGCGATGGAAGAACACAGCGCAGTGATCATCTTCTCCGCGTCCGGCGGCGCGCGCATGCAGGAAGGCACTCTCTCGCTCATGCAGATGGCCAAGATCTCCGCGGCCCTCGCGGCGCTGGATGAAACGCGTCTGCCATTTATTTCAGTTCTGACAGATCCGACTACGGGCGGCGTCACTGCGAGCTTTGCGATGCTCGGCGACGTGATCATTGCTGAACCGAAAGCCCTCATCGGATTCGCCGGCCCGCGGGTGATCGAGCAAACGATTCGACAAAAGTTGCCGAAGGATTTTCAGCGATCCGAGTTTCTTCTCGATCACGGGATGATCGATGCGATTGTCGATCGACGCGAGTTGCGCGAGTACATCGGGAAGCTGCTGAACTTCATGATGAATCCGGAGATTCACGGCGAGTCAGACATCGAACGCGCCCGTCGCGCCGCGAAACTGAAAGATAGTTAGCCACAAACAGGCACAAAAAGCACAAATGAGAGCGGACGAAAACGCAAGGGCAATGTAATCGCTTTCATTTGTGCTTTTTGTGCCTGTTTGTGGCTAACTATTGTTATGAATTTTGAGGCGGCGGTTAGATACCTTTTAAGTCTTGGGCACGAGACTCTCGCTATCAAGCTCGGCCTCCGCAACACCGAACTCCTTCTTAACGCTCTCGACAATCCGCAACGCACATTTCAGTCAGTCCAGATCGCGGGGACGAATGGTAAAGGCTCAACTGCGGCAATGCTCGACTCGATCTGCCGTGCCGCGGGTATTAAGACCGGGCTTTACACTTCGCCTCACCTGGTATCGATTACCGAGCGAATCAGAGTCTCTGGCGTCGAGATATCGCGCGAAGACTTCGCCGCGTGCGCGACTCGCGTGCGCGAGGTTTCGGAACAGCTCGAAGCGCTGCCGACTTTCTTTGAGCAGGTAACGGCCATCGCCCTTCTCGCGTTCCGGAATGCGAACATCGAGCTTGCGATACTCGAAACAGGTCTTGGCGGCCGTCTCGATTCGACTACCGCCGCTAACGCAAACATAGTAGGCATCACACAGATCGCGTTGGACCATCAGGAGTATCTGGGCGATACCATTGCGAGTATCGCCGCTGAAAAGGCCGCGATCATTCGTCCGGGTGTGCGCGCAGTAATCGGCAGACAGCAATATCCCGAAGCACTCGACGTCTTGCTGCAACGATGTGAAGCGACTGGGGTGCGTCCGGTTCTCGTCGACTCGCTTGAAAATGGAGTTAACCTCGCGCTTCGCGGCCGTCACCAGCGCGACAATGCCGCCGTGGCGGTTCGGCTGGCGGAGTTGTTGCGCGAAACAGGTTTTGATATTTCGGATGCTGCGATCGTCAAGGGACTGGAAACCGCTCAGCACCCGGCGCGGCTCGAGTTGATTCAACATGAGCCGGCATTCCTCATCGACGGCGCACACAATCCAGCGGGCGCCGAATCGCTGAGCACGTATCTCGACGAGTTCGCCAAGCGACCGCTGACGTTGGTTTTTGGAGCGATGCGTGATAAGCAACTGGAGCAGATTGGCGAGATGCTATTTCCGGTTGCAGATGTGCTCGTTCTTACGGTAGTCGATAACCCGCGTAGTGCTACCGTGGAACAGCTCGAACCGATCGCGCAGCGCTTCGCACGCGGTACAGTTTTGAAAAGTGATACCAGCGCTGAGGCTTTGCAAATCGCTCTCGATCACACGGCGCGCGAGGGAATGATTTGTGTTGCGGGATCGCTGTATCTCGCCGGCGAATTGCGTCCTCGCATACTGAGCTTGCGTTAGGAAAATACGATGACGACACCAAATAAAGAGCTACCGAAGATCGTGAACAGTCAGAAAGTTTTTGACGGCCGCGTAGTTAAAGTCACCGTCGACACCGTCAGCGAAGGCGATCTGACGTATCAACGCGAAGTGGTCCATCACCCGGGCAGCGCTGTGATTGTTCCCGTTCATGACGATGGCACCGTTTCACTGGTGCGGCAGTACCGGCACCCGACGGTTCGTTATCTACTCGAAGTTCCCGCAGGAACACTGAGCGATGGCGAACGTCCGGAAGCGGGCGCCGCACGTGAGCTCGAAGAGGAACTCGGACTCGTCGCCGAGCACCTGGAGAAACTCGCCGAGTTCTTTGTGTCGCCGGGGTTCCTCGAAGAGAAGATGTGGGTCTACCTTGCGACCGGGCTTTCACAAGGAAAGGCGCAACCTGATGAGGATGAAGTGCTGGACATCATTCGTCTTCCGATGGAGGATGCGCTCGAGATGATCAGCAGCGGCGAGATACAGGATGCGAAAACAATCATCGGCCTGATCTTGTCCGCACCACGCGTCGGTTCGCCGATGTTGGAAGCGGATTATCCGGCCGTCTAAGTTTGACCAGCCTTGCACGAAAATCTCTGTGCAACCTCTGTGTTCTCTGTGTCTCTGTGGTTGTTTTTTGCTAAGCAATCTTCAACCACAGAGACACAGAGAACACAGAGATTGCACAGAGAAGAAGTGCGAAAACGACTTTTCGGGCAAGCCAGTTTGACCGTTAACAGTCAAGCACCTAAACTCATCCCACGTGTCCACTGAAGAATCGTCCCAGCAAATAACGCCGCTCCCGGAAGAACAAGCCGAGCCACCCGGACTGCGGCCCAGTCAAACAATTCAGCCTCCCCCGCAGACGAATTGGGTTTCAGCGTGGAGCGACGTGGGCACCAGCGTCGGAGTGTGGGTCGCAAGCGTCGTTGCGCTCTTGATTGTTCCGACCGTCTTCGCCGTTCCATATATCGTCTTGCGGATAGCCAAGTTCGGGCCGCCGACAGCGGAAGCGCTGAGCACGGACAAAGCGTTGATTTTTTACTCGGTGGCGGGAATTCTTCCGACGCACATGCTTACGGTTGTGTTTGTGTGGCTCGTGGTCACGTATGGCGGGCGTCGGCCTTTCTGGAAAAACATCGATTTCGAGTGGCCAAAAAATTCGCGCCCGCTGGTCGTGACGCTGTTGAGCGTCCTCACGGCAACGATTCTCTACCTGCTCGCGATCGGCATCACCCAGCTTTACGGTGAACGCAAGACAGATCTCGATCTCCTCATCGAGAGTTCGATCTACACACGTGTGGCGACCGCTTTTGTGGCAGTCTTCACCGCACCGCTCGCCGAAGAATTGATTTACCGCGGCCTGCTTTACCGCGCACTTGAGAAAGCCGCGGGCATGGGCGTCGCGATCGCGCTCGTGTCGCTGTTGTTCGCCGGCGTGCACGTCTTTCAATACCGGAACAACATCGCTGTCATTCTTGCCATCACACTGCTGAGTGTCACGTTGACGGTGACGCGCGCCGTGACGGGCTCAGTCCTTCCTGGTTTCATCATGCACGTCGTGTTTAATGGCATTCAGTCAGTCTTCATCGTGCTGAGTGGCTTCCTCGACAAAGACATTTTCAAGTAAGAGACAAAAATGGGTGCGTACGACGTCGTCGTAGTGGGAGGCGGTATTGGTGGGCTGACCGTCGCGGCATTGTCGTCTGCACGCGGGCTGAACACGTGCCTGCTCGAGAGGCAATCGCAGGTCGGCGGGTGTATCGGGCGCGTTGAGTTTTCGGGTTATGACTTCGAGCCCGGCATGGGACTGTACACGTCGTTCGGCCCGGGCGAGGTTTACGATGCGCTCTTTTCTCAGTTACCGGTTGCGGCGCCGGAGGTAACGCCCGTTACGTCACCTTACATCCTGCGGCGTCGTGACGGCAGCGATGTTGTAATCGCGACAGACGATCTTTATGCGATAAACGGCGGCATTGCGACCCTGGCCGAGCGTCTGGCTCAGTCGATCAAGCAGAGTGGCGGGAATTTGCGTCTGAATGCGCCAGTGCTGCGACTTGCCTACGATGAATCGGGGCGACCGACTGGCGTCGACTTGTTGAGCGGCGAGCGGCTTTTCGCGAAGAAGGCGATCGTGAGCAACCTGACGATCTGGGACACGTACGGCAAACTCGTCGGCCTCAACCGCACACCGGCTGAGATCAGGAAACAGCTGGGCACGCTACACGGCAGTGGTGTTTACGTTGTGTACGCGGGACTCGAAGAGTCAGCGGTTGTGCGACTGCCTGGGGAACGGATGCGTGTGGAAGATGGCGAAGGCGAGTTTACACTCGCAATCTCATCGAGTGGCGCAGCTCCACCGGGAAAGCGCGCCGTAACGTTCACTACACGAACGGAAATAGACGCCTGGTTCGCCTATCAGTCGAGTGAGGAAGACTACGAGGAGTGGGACCAATCCGCGCTGGAACAGTTCTGGTCCCGCCTGCACGCCGCCCTTCCCGAACTCGGCAGCGACTTGGAAGTTATCGAAACCGCCAACCCGCGCACTTACTACGACTCAACCCGCCGTAAACTTGGAATGGTGCTGGGTATTGCAGAACGAGTGATGAGCGGACCACGAACGTCCCTCGAGAACGTATTCATCGTGGGCGACACAACGGTTTCCGAGCCGAAGATCGACGTGGTGGTTCACTCAGCAATCGCTTTACAGAAGCTTATTGTCTAGTGTATACAGTCAACAGACAATATGTTCGTTACAGTTGACGAGAGAGATGCGCGGCCGCTGTATCAGCAGTTGGTCGATGAGATCAAGACACTGATTGCGCGGGGAGAACTCGCGGAAGGGACGCTCTTGCCGCCCGTGAGACAGGTTGCGTCAGACCTCGGTGTGAACCTGAACACGGTTGCGTTTGCGTATCGGCGGCTGCAGAAAGAGGGGCTGATTCGAGTCAAACATGGCTCGGGTGCGGTGGTGATATCGCAGACGCTGAAAGAGAAGCCTGACGATCGGTTGCGCGCCCAATTGCGAACTGCGCTGACGCAACTCATCCTCGCCGGACTCAAGCAGCCGGAAATCAAAACCCTCATCAACGAAGAACTCGAAGAACTAAGCCGGAATTAGCCACGAAAAAGGCACAAAAAGCACAAAGGCGAAAGACACGCGATCAGAGCGTTTGT